>NZ_JBSGBY010000004.1:0-49329 GCF_053601505.1 Nocardia sp. NPDC004722 | reverse complement strand
GACAGTGGAACCTCCCGCCCTCACGCAGCTCCCGCGGGCTCACCTCCCAGCCGCGGCAAGTGGGAGGAGGCCATGTCCGCGCCGGCCGCCTCGACCCCAGTGATAGTCCCGAAAAGCCAGACGGAGGGTCCACCACCTCGGGACCGGCACCCGCGCGAGCAGCGCTCGCGGAGTTCTCCCGGTGTCGCGCCCTGGCGAGGCGGCCGGCGCGGACATGGCCTCCTCCCACTTGCCGCGGCTGGGAGGTGAGCCCGCGGGAGCTGCGTGAGGGCGGGAGGTTCCACTGTCGCGGCAGCTCACGACATTCCGGCGGGTCGGAGCACGGTGCGGTTGACCGTTTCCGTCTGTGTAAGTTGCGTAAGGTACGTACAGTGACAGTTATGCGGTGTGTGGAATCGGATCAACTGCGCGTGAAGTGGGCCGAGAACCTGCGCGCGGCCTACGAGGACGACGAGGTTCTCGTCACGACCTTTTTCGACGAACCCTCAGGGGTTCTGATGTCGAGAGATCGGTGGGGCGTCGGACTGCAACGCAAGCCGGTCGAGGAATCGCTGCGGGTGGTGCTGAACTCCCGCAACGCGCGCACCACGTTGCGCGCCCAGCGCGAAGGCCTGCGCCGCGGGCACCACACGGTCGTGACGCTGTGGAAGGAAGAACGCGCTGTGCTGGCCCCCTACAAGTGGGCGGTCGAGGCGTTCCCCGAACTGGACCTCGCAGCGGTCGCTGCAAGTTCCTGACGAACTTCGCCTGACCTGCTAGTCCGGGTCGCGTGCGGGGATCTCGGCGGACTGCCGTTCAAGGCCGTCGAGTTCGAGCAGCGGCACGCCCGGATACGGGATGCTGACCGGTTGTTGTTACCCCACAACAGATTCCACAAGACCGGACAATGCGCTGATCAGAGATCCATCGGCAGTGTGATTAGCTCGGGCCGGGCAGTCGCAGCCTGAGCCGCGGTTTGACCCTGGGCCGGCGGAACTGACCCTGACGCGGGTCCCAGTTCTGTTCGCTGGCAAGACCGTTTCAGGCGATGTCAAACAACGTCGGCTGCTGCGGTCGGGCGTCACGTCGCTGAGTTGTCGAAGGCTGTGGCTGTTGTTCGGCCAGTTCGGCGGCGGCCATGCCTGCGATGATCCGGTCGGCGGCCGCGCTGGTCGCAGGGTCGGAATCGACGTCCCACCGCTGTCGCAGGGCGCAGAGTTGCTCGAGGATCGGGCCACGGTCGGGTTCGGTGAGGAGTTGACCGATGCGCGCCGGGCTGAGTTTGCGGGCGGCGGCGATGGCGCGCACGGACATGCCTTGGGCGTGGGCGGCGCGGATGCTGGCGGTGCGTTCGAGTTCGGCGGCTTCGTCGCGGAATCCCGACAGCGCCAACCGATGTGAGGTGAGCGTGCTCCTGTCCAGTTTTCTGGACAGTGCCGGGTGCGGGCAGATCGGGGTGCGGGTGGCGTGCCCGGCGAGTGCGGCTAGAACCTTTTCCCGCCAATGGCAGGCCCATCGGATGCAGTTGGCGCAGTTGACGTGTCCGCTGCAACCAGGCAGCAGGATGCGTTCGTAGCGGGCGGTGTCGGACCAGGCCGTACTGTCGGAGGAGGCGAGTTTTGTGCCGTAGTCGGCCAGTCCGTCGGTCTTGATCCCGAACCCGTGCAGACGGATTCCCGGGACGGCTTCGGTGATGGCGGTGATGATGTCGGCGGCTTCGTGGGTGTTCTGGCGTTTGCAGACGCTGCCGACGGCGACGACGGGCTCGGCGGCCAGGTCGATTCCGGCGCGGGCGTAGAGCTCCAGGCACAGTTCGTAATCGGCGCGTTTGTGGCCTTGGATGGTGGGCGCGATCCGCAGTGTCGAGTCCAGGGCGCGCAGGTCGAGGAGGTTGCCGACGGTGCGGTGCAGGTGTTCGAGCACGGTCAATCCGGTACCGGCGAAACGGATCCCGCGTGTACCGGTGCCGTCGTGGCGCACGATCGGTTCGCACATCCAATCTTGGGGCGCGGCCCAGGTCAGGTTGCCGATCTCGTCGTGATAGCGGCGGACCCGCTCGACGTATTGGCGGGGCGTGACGGTGTCCCAACTGCCGTGCTTCTGCAACTGGCTGAATCCGCCGTTCTCCAGAATCTGGGTGTCTCGCGAGACATCTCAGCTCGGGCCGGAGGCACCCAGTCCCGAAATGACGGCGTGACCGATGGCCTGCATCCACGCAGCATTCTCCGCATGGGCCGGGTTCGCTTCCGGCACCGGCCGGATCCGTCGCCAACGGTGGAGCGCCGCCACCACCAGTTGATCGAGGTGCTCGGTGTCCGGTCGCACCCATACCAGAAGGTCAGTGCTTCAGTAGTACCGGCACATCGCCGTCATTTGTACAGGGCCTCGTCGTTGGGAAGATATGCTTGCAGCGCCCTTTCTCGTGGTCGCGGCTACCGTCTGGTCGATCCGTAAATCATCAGAGTTCTGGGCGCGGCGGAGGGCGATGGGGAGGACCTGTCCAGGCTGATTCCGAAGACGTTGCTGCTCAGGCATATTCGATCACCGGCAGGCAGTATCCGCCCGCGGCGACGTTGATGACCGGGTCGGTCGAGCAGCGTGCCATGTAGCCGGCGAACTGTCCGTTGAACAGGAAGGTGTCCAGGCCAACGGTCAGGTCGGGGTATCCGGGCACGGTCGGGAGCGGGCAGTATTCCTGTGCCACATAGCCGCCTGTCGTCGCGGCGTGACGCAGCGCGGCCCGCCAGGTGGATCGGGCACATCGTGTCCCGAGGACGACGCCGTCGCCGCCGAGGCGGTTGGCGGGTTTGAGCACGAACCGGTCTTGGTCGGCGTCGAGGCGGTCCAGCAGTGCAGTGTCCGTGCGATCGAGCACCCGCGTCCAGGGGATGTGTGCTGCCAGCAGCGCCTGTTCGGCGGCATCGAAGTCGGTGGCGAACGCTGGGTCCGACAGTACCGCCAGGCAGCGTTTGTCGCCGATGATGCATTGCGACAGTGGCGGATTCACGAAGCAGGCCCGGCCCGACACTGCTGCAGCGAAGTAGCGTTCGAGGTCGGGGTCGGTGATCAGGTCGAGTTGGTCCAGATTCGCGTACACGAGGTCGGCGCGGCGGCCGCGGTCGTCGACCACCGCGTCACCTCGCAGTTGGACCGTACGCGCGTCGACGGCTGTGGTCTGCACGTTCAAAGCGGTGAGGTCTTCGATCATTTCGGCGACCTCGACGTCGAAGCGCCCGCGCAGGGTCACAATGAACGCCGTGCGTGCCTCGGTGCCGAACTGTTCACGGTGGCAGGCAAGCAGTGTGCGCGCGAACAGCACGCTGTCTTCCACCAGCGGCTGCCGGGATGCTGCTGGTGTGTCCGGGACGTCGACTTGGGCGTTCCAGTGGCGGTGCATGCGGGGCACGAAGGTCACTCCGCCGGGGCACACGGCGTTCATCTCGAGCACCCGATAGCGACTGGGGTCGCTGGTCGTGCCGTCGAGACGGCAAATGCGATTGATCGGGTCGAGTTGGCCTGCGACGCGTAACCAGTCCCACAGCGGCTCGTACGCGGGAAACAAGCTGCGCACGTCGGGCCGCTGCAGATACAGCCGTGCGACGCGTTCGAACAGCGGGTGCAGCCGTTGCGCAGTCTCCCGGATCCTGGTGCCCTCGCCCGGGTCGACGATCAGTGGTTGCGTGAGGTACGGGAAGGTCTGGGCCCGCACGATCTCGAGGTTCTCGCCATTGTGGTCAACAGGCTGTTTTACGTGGGACCTGGTGCGCGCTTTGGGGATTCGGTGCGACGTTGCCGAGTGCTCAGGCATGGCGTTCCTTTCGCCGGACGTCGGGGGTCCGTCGATGGTCGGCGATCCGTATTCGGCGTTGCCGGTGACCTTTCGGCAAATTCGCTGGAAAACGCAGGTCAAAGACTGTCGGCCAGTGTTCCGTTCCGGAGGCCCGACACAGCCGAAGCCCAGGAAGGGTCTCAACGAAGTTCCGTTCCGGAACACTCATCGAACATCCTCTGAGCTGCGGTGATGGTCGGCGCTGCTTGTGTTGGCGAGAGCTCAGTCCACGGTCGTGTTCCTAGCGTTGCGGATATTCGCACATGTCTAGGGGGACCGAATGATCCGCCGATTCCATTGGTACAAAGCGCTACTCGCGCTTCTCTCCGTACTCGCCGCCTGTCTCACACTCGTACTCGGCGTCTCACCGGCCGCGTACGCAGCGCCCGACGACGAAGTAGCCGCGTGCCAGACCCAGCAAGATGCGTTGGATCAGGTCCGAGCCAAGATCGCTCACCACAATGACGAACCGCACACGTTCGATATTCCGGAGCAGCAGGCCGCGGCCGACGCGTACGACGCTGAGGCCGACGAGCTCACAACCGAAGACCAAGCCGACATCCAAGCGCTTGAGAAGTGCGAGTCGGCAACCGATCAACTGGCCGCAGGTCAACAGCCGAAGAAGCTGACTCGAAACCAGATCGTCACCGTGCAGGCCGGCAAGGACAAAGTGCCGGCAGGCTATGTTCCCCCCGACGTCACCAAGCAATACCTGAGCGGCGCGCCGGTGCGGGTTACCGATGAACTGAGGCCGCTGTATAAAGCGTTGGGGGAGTTCTCTCCGCCCAAGAACGTCGGCAAGTGGGTGTTGCAAGGTCAGCCCAAACCCAAGATCGGCGATCCCGACCCCTCGCAGCATCCCAGCGGCGGCGGGACCATCCAGCCCAATCCGCAACATCCGTCGAATCCGTATGTCGCTCTCGACCACATCGTGCCGCGGTCGCGGCTGCTTTACCTTCCTGGCTTCCTTCAGTTGAGTGCCGAGAACATGCTGCTGATGGTCAACGCGCCCTTGAATTTCCAGTGGCTGCCGGTTCGGGTCAATGGCGCCAAACTGTCGAAGAATGCGATGGCGATCTTGAACGTCGATCCCCAGTGGCGGCAGGCTCAGCAGGATCTGCAGGCGAAGATCGAGCCGCAGTTGATCGCGATCATCGCCCAACTGCTCGCGAATCAAGGAGGGAAGTAGATGTCTGTACAGCTCCACGAGATTCGACACCAGCTCGCGCTCGACGAGTACGCCGAAACGGTGGTTTTGCTCGAGGTGGGAGCACCGCTGCCGAGCACCTGCCCTGCCGCGTGGACAGGCATCGCCAACGAACGCGAGCCGCGCGAGCGGTGCGCCGCTGCTCTGGCGTTGTGGAATCAGGACTTCCTCGACGCGATACCTCGCTTCGCAGCCAGGTTGACCAGTGAACTGTCCGATGCCCGAGTCGGTCTGCGTGGCGACGGTGAATGCGTGGTCGTGTACGTGATGGAACATTTCGATGAGGACGACCGGTACGTCGTGTGCTGGATCGGTCGTGACCCAGCGACATTCGGTGAGCACCCGCCCGTGATGTGGGAGTGCGTACCGAGTTCACTGCGGACGTTCCTGCGCCAGGTGCATGCTGGATTCACCTCACCGTACGAGTTGTTCTTCGGTCCGATTGCACCGCGACTGTGGCTGCCCCTCGCCACTGTCAGAGGCTTTCCAGAAGGAATGCCTGACTGGGACCAGGTCCCCGATGCGTCCCGGCTACTTCCGATCTCGACCGCCTACAGCGGGATCGCCGCCTGTGTATCCCCCGACCTGCCCCTGGGACAAGCGGTCGTCGCGGACCAGGACGGAGAGCTGAACTCCCCAGATGATTTCGGTCACGTGCTGGACAAGCTCTTCGAAATCCGCTTCGCCGTCGCTGCCCAGGAACAGGACTGACCATGTATCCCGACCCCAACACTCAACTCGCCCATTCCTCCTCGCCCGCAGAGCCCTCTCCTGCTACCCAATCACGGCGACGGTGGTGGCTGATCGTCGGAGGATTGTCGGCCGTATTGGCGGTCGTGGCCGGCGTGGTTCTCGTCGTGATTCGGGGGCACGCGGCCTCCAGTGACACGACCGCGATCCGAGCACTCGTTGACCGCTTCGATACGGCCGTGCACAGCGGGGATCCCAAACGCATGGCAGCCGATATGTGCAGCCTGGAAGCGCAGCCCTTCCTCGACGATTCCAGCAATCCCGATTCCCAGCCAGCCAGTTCGACAAAACAGCCTTTCACGCTCTCGGAGATTCGCGTCGTCGCCAACGCGGCCTCGGCCCGACTGACCTTCGCCACGGGCGGAACCCAGACCCTCTACTTCTGTCGAGAGGCCGGCAAGTGGACGGTCTGTGATGCCGCACAACGCGAAATCCCTGGCACTGCGGCAACTTCGACCACGCCGACGTCCTGATCGATCGACTGAAGTACCGGCACTCACCCCCTGTCGCTCCCCGCGTGCCGTGGACCAGCGGACGAAGCTGGTCCACGGCACGGTGTTGGCGGTGAGCCTGCTGGTCGACGGCGGCCGACCCGAAGATCACACCACTCATCGACCGACGCTCACTCTGCTGATAGGGCCTGACGAGCGCGAAAGTGCCAGCAGAAGGCGTGGGCCAATCCGGCGAACACCTCGCACTCGAAAAGCATTGGCGCGAAGAATGAGCCGCAAACCGACCGTCGCTGTTCTGGCGGCTCACTGCGTACCCGCTACTCCCACCGGCCAGGCCACTGATCTTGTCGAGCTGCGCCCTCAAAATCGGAATGCCGCTGGCAGAGATGAATCTGTGCCAACGGCGCGGGGACCGCCGTCGGCACAGCGATCGGCCCCTTACGAGTTGGGAGACACCCCGGTCCCGCCGTACATCCTCGCTCCGTGGTCCCAAACCGCATAGTCCAGTTTGGTGATCCGGTAGCCAGTGAGAGTTCCGTACTGTCGGCATTTGTCGGTCGCATATCCGGCTAGGGATGAGGCCGCAACCGGGTAGACCTTTACACCACTTTGCTCTGTGTCGGGGTCCCTGTAATAGATGGTGAGACTCGCGGCTACCGCCGCGGGTGAGGAACAGACATTGATGTCGTAGCTCTGTTGTGTCACGGAGATCAGTGCGCCTAGCTGGTAGAAACTGAATGCGTTGGCGGAAGGCGCGGCGAGGGCGGAGATCCCGAAGAGGCAAGTCATCCCTGCAGTCAGTATCAATTTTTTCATTGTTTTCCATTTGTTTCGTGATCGGTTCGAGGGTCTGGACAATTCTGCGAAGACATCTGCTGGTCACCTGTGTGGTGATCTCCGAGCGCGTCTCCCTCGACCGCGTCGTGACAACCTCGCGTCGAGGGCCAACCATGCGACGCAGAACATGGCTCAACAGTGGGAGAAACGAGCGCTCGGACGAAGGCCAACGGACTCGAGTGGCATCGAAACGCCTGCTCAGAGTGGGCTATTTCGTGTTCCGCTCCGGAATCGGTTATGCCTGAACCGGTATGCAGACTGCGGTCTGGGCCAGGGACGTTCACAGTCCGGTCGACGTCGCAGTCACTGGCGGGACCGGTCGAAGGCGGACCCCTCCCAGAGGTGAGTACTTCGGTCCTGCGCTGGCTACGGGTTATGAACTCGGCCGGCTGTAGGTCCCGTTGGTCGCTGTGCCAAGCCGCCGCCGGCGCGGGTGCAGTCGCCTCGGGTTCCGGACCGGAATTCCGCAGCCTCCTCTTTCTGCCTCTCTGACCAGCGGCGGGAGGAAATCAACGCCGCAAGCGGAGAAGGCCTGGATCGGCGCGGTACCTAGCGTTGGAGTTGCCGGCTTCGCTGGATGCCGGCGTCGGCCCCGGAAGAAGTTCCGGGCGAACGTGAATCGAAGGTGCGGTATGGACGGCGGATTTCTCTGCCTGCTCGTGGTCGTTGGATTTGTGGCCTATCTGGCCTACCGATCGTCCGAGCGGTCGAACAAGAAGTATCGAAGCGTCTGTGGTGAATGCAGTTTCACTACGGAGTGGCTGACAGAAAGCGGGGCCGAGAACCGGATTTCTGCCCACTACGCCGCGTCGCATCCCGGCATTGTGCCGGGCGGTCATTTCGAAATCCGGTGAGCTACCCCAGATTCCTAGGAAGGAGCGAGACATGTTCGGGTCCAGCAGGCGCTACAGGATCCATTGCGGCGAATGTCGGCACAAAACGGCGTGGGCGACCGAGTCAGTGGCCACCGCAGCGCATATTCAGCACTATCTCGACAATCACCCGGGTGTCGAGCCCGGCGGTCACGTGGAGTACCGCGGCCGATGACCAGATCGAATATGCGGCCGGGCCGGCGCGGAGCGCGTACTGTCGGTCCCGGTATCGAAACTGGGTGCCGCACAAGTGAACCGGCTGTCCCGGTCGAGCAGATAGAGGTGTGCGTGGGGGTGCCGCCGGGTCCCGGCTCGCCGCGGGAGTTATTCGCGCAGAGGCTCACTGAGCTGTGGTTACTGGCCGGGAAGCTACCGCAGAAACGGGTCGCTGCCGCGGTGAACGAGCTGATGGGACCGACCCGGGGGCCGGGCGCGAAAGGGTTGGAGTTTCAGCGTTTCAGCGACTGGAAGAACGGCAAGGCGCTACCAGCCAAGTTCGCTTCGGTGTGGCCGGTTTTGAAGGTCCTGATCGACCGGACCGACAAGGCGACGGCCCCGGTTCCGCCGGAGCTGGTCCGCAAGGAGTACTGGCTGTCGCTGTACCTGGCCGCGAAGAAGTGGGTTCCGCAGTCCACATGTCCCTACCCGGGTCTGGCCGCGTATCAGACCGGTGATGCCGATCGGTTCTTCGGCCGGAATCGGGCGATCCAGGAACTCACCGCACTGGTCCGCAGCATCGACGCGGGCGGCGGCGGCATCGGTCTGCTCGTCGGGGCTTCAGGTTCGGGCAAGTCATCACTGTTGGCGGCCGGGCTGATTCCAGCGCTGCCAGCGGAATGGTCGTCTGTGTGGTGCACCCCTACCGTCGGCCTGAACGAAGCGCTCGCAGAGGCGGGACGCGAACGCTGCGTGCTGATCGTCGACCAGTTCGAAGAACTGTTCGCGGCCGCGTTCGGTGCGCAGGAACGCGATGAAGTTCTGGACCAGTTGAAGCAATCCGCCACCGCGGGAACGACGGTGATCGTGAGCGTGCGCTCGGATTTCCTCGCCAGTTGCCTGGAGGCACCGGTGCTGGCCGAGGCACTGTCGGGCGCTACCGAACCGGGCGCAGACACAGGGATCGAAGCAAGACCTGCCGTCGCCGTAACGGCAACCATTCGACACTGTGTGGTCCTTCGCCGGCCTCTCATCGATGAGCTGAAAGACGTCATCGTCGGGCCTGCCCGCCGCGCCGGTGTCGAACTCGAAGAGGGGCTCAGCGATCTGATCATTGCTGATCTGGGTCAACTGGCAGGAAACGACGATGTGGGGACGTTGCCGTTGCTGTCGCATGTCATGGCAGCGGTGTGGGACAAGCACAGCGGCCGCAACCTCACCATCGCCGCGTACATCGCCGCGGGCCGTGTCGCCTCCTCGGTCACACAGACCGCCGAGGCGGCCTGGAAACAACTCGACGACGACGCGCGGGCTGCGGCGCAGCATCTGCTGATCGCGATGGTAGCGGTCGGCGACGGCACCCGCGACACCCGCCGTCGCCTGCCTCTCAAGGAAGCCGCGCACGCAGCGGATGCGGCGGCCGCCACGTCCGCGCTCGACAGTCTGGCCACGGCGCGCTTGATCACGGTCGAAGAGGACCATGCCACCTTGATCCATGAGGTTGTGCTCGACGCGTGGCCTCGGCTGCGGGAGTGGATCGACGCCGACCGTGACGCGCTGCTGGTGCGTCGGCGTACCGAAGCCGATGCCGCGGAATGGGAAGCGTCCGACCGCAGCACAGCGCTGCTGTATCGCGGTACGCGGCTGGCGCGGGCGCGCAGCAGCCACCCCTCACCAGGCGGGGCCGGCGCACGGTTTCTCGCCGCGGCGATACGCGCCCAAAGATGGCGCATCGCCGCGGTCGCCGCAACTGCGACCAGTCTGGTCGTCATCCTCGTCGTGGCGCTGGTCCTCAACGTTCAGGCCTCGAGTAGGGAACGCGAACTCCAGGTGGCATTTCTTGCTCGTGTCCTCCAGGAGATCGACCAACAACAGTCGACCGATCCGACGTTGGCCGCGCAGTTGGCGGTGCTGGCCTTCGACAACAAGCGTGACGATCCCGGCGTCCGTTCTCGGTTGATCGCCAGTCAGATGCTGCCAGTGGCAAAGACATTCACCAACGATCACCAGAGGATCTCCGGGATCGGTTACTTGTCCGACGGCACGCTCGCGGTCGCGGGGTACGACGGTGACGTGCGGGTGTGGAGGGTCGACGAGGCCGGACCCGCTGCGCTGGTCGCGCGGCTCGCGGGGAACAAAGCGCAGATCACGGCATTGATGACGCATCAATCGACGGTGATCGCCGCCTGTGCCGACAACGCTGTCCGGATCTATGACCGATCGAATTCCGCTTGGCCGCAACCGGTCTCCACTTTCGACACCGGCAGCCCGGTGACCTTTGCAGCACTCTCTCACGACGGCCGCACGCTCGCGGTCGCACACGCGAGCGGCGTCGAGTTGTGGGACGTCAGCAGCCTGGGGCACGCAGTCCAGATCCCGGTTCGTGTCCCGGTCGAAGGTTCCCCGTTCGTTGTCGCTTTCACCGGCACCGACAACGCCCTGCTGACGACCAGCTCCACTCCGAGCGGTGCGCTCGGCATCCAATACACCACCACCGCATGGCCTCTCGATCTCACGCGAGACTCCCTACAAGGCGCCATCGTGACCGTCCAGCCTGACAAACCCCTGGTGAGACCCTCGGATACGACGCCGCTACTGGCAGTCGGAGAAATGGGGGTGCGGCCAGACTCGCCATACCCGGGCCAGAGCACCGTCGAGTTCTACAGTCTCGACAACCCCGCCGACCCCAAGAAGGTCACCGCACCGTTCCCGGTCGCCGCAGGCCAGTACCTGCGGGGCTTCGGATTCGGTGACGGTGACCGCTTATTCGCGACTGTGTCGGTAACCGGGGTGTCGCTGTGGAACCTCGCTGATCGCACGAAGCCGACACCGCTGGGCATCGCGTTGACCGGCACCTCGGCGGCATGTTCCGCTCCGGGCGGTCGCTGCAGCGGCACCGTGGTAGGCGCCATGTTCGCCCCCGACGGCAGGCACGGGGCGGTGGCGTTGGACGACGGCACTGTCGAGCATTGGTCGTTGCCCACGGGTGTTCTGGTGGGGCAGGCCGGGCAGATCGGATCACTGACGTCAGCCATCGGCGCCAACGGCCATCGAATGATCACGTCCGCCCCCGGCCAGGATGCCCATGTCTGGGATCTCAGCAACCTTGCGGCCGCACGAATAGTCGACACCATCCCCAGACCTGACTACCGGGTCTCTGGGATCACCCAGCCAGTGGGCCCCGCCATGAGTCCCGACGGTCGATACGTCGCGGTGCTGCAGTCCGGCGAGATGACCTTGCTGGATATGAATGCGGCGAAAGACAACCGTGTCGTTCGTACCTTTCCGGGGGCCTTCGGCATCGGTTTCGCCGCCGATCGGCCCCTGCTGGCGGCTGCCTTCGCTGATCCGATCCCGCACCTGGAGATATGGGACTACTCCCAGCCCGGCAACATGGTCCACATCGATGACAGCGCCCTGCAATTCAAGAACCGGAAGCAGTTCCTGCCCCTTCTCGGTGTCCAGACCGCCGTGTCCAGAAGCGGCAACGCCGTCGTCGGCCTGACCGACCTCCTGCAGGTGTGGGATCCCCGCTCGGCCCACCCAGGGACGCTGCTGGGAATGACGGATCCCGACCGGGCCGAGGGCAGCGGACTTGCAGTCAGCTCCGATGGCAAGACCGCTGCGATCGGCTGGCGAGCCGGCCGAATACAGTTCTGGGATATCAGCAATCCGCACCACATCGTGCCGCTCGCCACCCCGCTGCCAGTGACCAGCAACGTCGTAGGCTCCGTGGACTTCTCACCCTCGGGCACCCGTCTCGCGGTGGGAGGCAGCGACGGAACTGTCCAACTGGTCGACATGTCCACTCCCACTGCGCCGTCCATCGACGGGAGGTCACTCACCACGCCTGATGAAAACGTGTGGAACGTCGCCTTCCTCGACGACAGCCACCTCCTCGCAGGAGGCCGTGATGGCGCGCTACGGATTTGGGACCTCGACCCCGACAACGCCCGCAAACGTGTCTGTGCCCTGACAGGGGCGACGATCCTCGCGCGGCTCGAAGCCGAATTTCCCAGGCAAACGATCGAAAACCCGTGCCGGTGAACTGATCAGCGGGGAACTGTCACCGGATCGGTACAGCTCGTCGGTACATCGACCAGCGAGCACAATGCTGGTGAACGAGTGGGCAGGTAGTCGCTGGGCACGCCACCGGCGGCGATGATCGTGCGGAAGGCGGCGACCGCGTCGGTGGCCCGCCGGGTCAGAGTGGGATCGGTGCGCACGTCGACGCTGTAGAGACCGTAACGCAGGTCGTAGCTGCCCCATTCGAAACTGTCGGTCAGCCCCCAGTAGTTGTACCCGATGACGTCGATACCGTCGGCGCGGGCGCGTTGCAGCCAGTAGATGCTGTCACGCAGGTGATCGGCGCGGTCGTACCCGTCGACGCGGGTCCCGTTCCAGGACACGATCCCGTTTTCCACCACGTACAACGGTTTTCCTGGAAATCTGCGTGCACAGTACCGCAACGCGTAATAAATCGATTCCGGTTGCACCGCGTGAGCGAGCGGGCTGCTCAGCTCGTTCGGGGCGATCAGCGCGTGCAGCGCCAGCGTCGGCAACACATCCAGGGAAATGCTGACCGTGTTGCCGACACCGATGAAATCCACACAGCCAGCGACCTGATCGAGGATCACGCTACCGGCGTCGTATCCGGCGACATTGGTCATGACATTAGTCGACAACCCCACCCACGCGCCTGCCTGAACCTGGTGGATGTGCTCGTAGACCGCGGTGTGCGCGTCGACGATCCGTGATGCCATGGCCGGGATCTCGGCTGCCGGCATGCCGTCCTGCACCTCGAACTTCACATAGGCGGCAGGGTTGGCGAAGGTCATCCACAGCGGATCACGCCCGGCATAACGGTCCACCACCTTGCTCGCGTTGCGCACCCACGCCTCCACCACCTCCCCGCTGCCCCAGCCGCCGCGTTCGCCGACCCACACCGGATACACCCACTGATCCAAGACGATCATCGGACGGAGCCCACGTGCGGCCATCGCGTCGAGTACTCGGTCATAGAACTCGAAACCCGCCTCGTCCCACCCGCCGGCTTCGGGCTGCACCCGAGCCCACTCGACCGTTAACCGATAAACCCCGATTCCAAGATCAGCGGCCAACGCTATGTCGTCCTGGTACCGGTTGTAGAAGTCCACCGAATCCGGGAACGCCGCGAGCTCCGATCGCGCCTCGAATGACCGCCGCTGGTGGCTGTCGGGTGTGTGCCCCTCGCTCTGAAAGCCGGAACTACCCACGCCCCACAGAAATCCGTCACTGAGCGGCGTCGCGGCACGCGCCAATACAGTGGCCGGACGACCGGAGACGGCAGCAGCGGCAGCGGCAGCCAATCCGAGCACAGCGCGGCGAGAGACCTTGCTCATAGTCGAGTCCCTTCCTGGCTGGGCGACAGAACGATCGGGAGCACTGATCGTGTCACATGTCGATCGAGATCGGCTGTGCTCATTACGTTCTCGGTTCCTGTCACGCCACCGAGACCTCGACGCTTCAGCCCCCAGAGTTCCGGTGCGGAACTCTGCAACACGTCGTTGACCAGCAGAGTCGCGCGCGGAAAGGCGGATTGGGTAACAGAAAACAGTGGGGTGACTCGTAGCGTCATCGGGCATCCGGGCACTCGCTCCGAGGCCCCAGTATCGGGAGAACCGAAGATGTTCACGAAGATTCTAAGTACCTGTCGCGCAGCAATTCTCGTGGTGTTGCTCGCCACCGTGGCGGGGTTGTCCGTCGCGTTCGCGGGAGCATCTTCGGCCGCACCGCTTCCTGCACCGAAAGCCGCCTACTGGGTCTGCGATCGATACAACGCTTCGGGCTCCTGCGCATCGGGACACTGGGTGTACCAGTATTACGAGACATGTGCTTCCCGCGATGGTTGGGGCAACTGCCTGACCTGGCAAAAGGTCTATTACTGAGCACAGCGCGTAGCCGGTCCGCCCGAATCCACACGGGCGGACCGGCTACGGGCACAGGAGCGGCCTCACGGCGTCGAGCCCGGCCATCCCATGCGCGCTCACTCGCAGTTCCCGACTCCTAATCTTGCCTAGGAGGAAAGGGGTTGCAGCTCGAGCAGGACGATATGCCAGTCCCGTGGCCGTCTGTCAGTGTGGGGATTCAGGATCTGCTTGACGATGTAGCTTCATCGACTTCTCGACGGCACCAAGACCGTCTTCACGGTCCTCGGTCGCCTCAGCGGCGGACCCGGCAGATCCTCGTCGGGTTCAGGAGTCGGTTGACTTCTGTTGGCGGCGGCCAGCTCGCAGATGGGTGATGCGGCTGTTGTTCGTGCGGACATAGGTTTGGATCTCGACGCCGTCGTGGAGGACTCGGAAGATGGTGTCCTCGGCGAGGATGGTGACGGTTTTCCCGGCATTGGCGCGGACCGACTCGCAGACAGGTGCACCGAGTTCGTCGCCCTGCAGTTCCTGGCGCGGCTGCCCGTGATCCACGTCGAAACCACACGCGGGAGTCCGAGTGATCGATACCCGCTCGTTCCCAGTGCATTTCGGGTGCAAGTTCTGGGCTGCGCCGATGGGAGCGGGCGAGAAGTACGTGGCAGCCTACGCCGACCCGGCACGACGCCCACGTTGGAAGACCTCGCCTGAAAGGCTGACCCGCGGCGTCCGGACCACGCTACTGCTCGGATTCGTCGAGGGTGTCCCATTCGTCTTCTAGGTCGTCCTCAACATCGATAGGACGTGGGCTCAGGATCGTCGGATGCAGCGCGGCATGGATCTGGCGCTCCAGAACGGCCTCGGCCTGACCGCTGAGCTCGGTCACACGGTCACGCCAATCATCAGACATGACCGGCCGCCGACGTTCGTCGTTGAGAAGGGTGAGTTCTTCCCGCAACGCGTTCTCCCGATCGGCCACAGCATGGCAGCCGAGCCTGTTCAACCGATCGGCGAAGTCGATGAATCTCTGTTCCAGGCTATGCATTTCGTGCATCCTCTCTGAATGACCTGACCGAACCAGAGTAGGAGTGACGCGGACAGGCCGGGATCGCCAGAGCCACGCCGTCACCACTGATCGGGCTCGGTGAACCTTCCCGCGTTGAGCGGTACCACCGTTCCGTGTTGGGCCAAATGGGCACGCAGAACGTTGTTCTCGTGGTGAAGGGCGGCAATCACAGTGGCTGCGGCGTCAAGCTGCCGCCGCAGCCGGGTGTTCTCGGTCGTTTTGGTGGCGAGTTCGGTGCGCAGCACGGCTACCTCGGCGTCGTGCGCGACCTGGGCTCGGGTGGGCTTGCTGGCTTGGGCCACCGCCGTATCCCATTCGCGCAGAATCGTTTTAGCCCGATGGAGGGTGGCGTGGCTGACTTGCGCTTCGCGTCCGAGGTTGGCCTTGGTGAGGCGGCCGTCGGTGCGTTCGGATCGGCCTGTGAGCAGGCGTTGCATCGCCGAACGCAGTGCAGTGGCCGTGCGCGCAGAAACTTCGGCATCCGGCGCGGTCACTGCTCGGCCCGTCGCAGTGCGGTGAGGACATCGTCGAGTTCACGCTGCAGCTGTGCCCGTCGCGCAGGCGGCAGTTTCGGGGTGTCGAGCAAGGTCAGCAGAGTGTTTTCCTCACTGCGCCAGATCGGCAGGTGTTCGGGGCCGATGATGCTGTTGGCGCAGCGTGCCGGTTGGCATCGGTCCACCAGTGGCCCGCGATGGCCTGGCGGGACGACGGCGTTCTCGAGGCACTTTGCGTCAACGGGATTGGTCTCGTCGAGGACGCAGTGGTTGAGGCTACCGAAGCGGATGGGGATCCGGGTTCGTCGGAGCAGGTCGTATTCGACGCGGGCGTCACCGTGCTGGGAAGCAGCGCGGGCAAGGGCGTCGAAGCTCGATCGGAGCTGGTCGGCACCGGGTCCATAGCCGATGGGGTCACCGCGTCGGTGGGCTTGGTAGAGCTCGCGCAGCCGGTCGAATCGGGCGTCGGCGAGGGCTTCGTCGAAGTAGCCCGCCCAGGCGGGGTCCTTGGCGGCGTAGCCCTGGGTCGATCGGTTCGCCAGGGCGCGGGTGGCGGCGTGCTTGAGCTGGATTCCGAGTGCGATTTCCGAACCGGCGTAGTCGCGGGTCAGCATGGCCATGGTGCGGCGGAACATGTGGGCGGTGACGTGATCGGCGGGGATCTCGTCCAAACCGGTGTGGTGGCGATGGGAATTCACCCGTTTGGTGAACGCCTTGATCGCGTAGTTGCTGTCGAACAGCCCATTGGTGTCGGTGGCGCTGCGGACTCGACCGAACGCGAGGTCGGGATTCTCCGACAGTTCTGAGGCGACGAACAGCGCGTGGGCGACCGGCTCGATGATCCACCAGTGTCGTGTGGGGTGGCCGGGATCGCGTTTGCGTTTGGTGGATTTCACTGCGGGGGCGCCGTAGTGGTCGACGACGCTGTTGTGGGTGATGGCGCGAATCTCGTTGTCGCGCATCATCGACATCGCGGCGACGAAGATGTAGCACGCGTTGCGAAGGGCCACGCATTCCAGCCACATCTGCAATGGCTGCAGGTCCGGATGCCAGGGCCCGGTGGTCCCATCTGGCCTCTGGATGTGGGCCAGATCGGTAAGGATGCCCGACTGCGTGGCATGCCCGTCGGCGAGTTCCGCTTCAACGACTGCCCGGCGAGCTCGGCTGGCGGCATTCCCGAGCTGGAAGATGCTGTCGCTAGCCCCGAGCATTGCTGCCAGCAGTGACCAGTGCACCTTGCCGACCTTGTCCGCGCCCGTGCGGCCGGTGTGGACGGGAACACGGTGATCGGGGTCCGCGAGCCAGCGAGCGAGTGTCGCGTCCGCGTCGGCGGCCTGCAGGGGCCGGACATTCTGCTGCAGTCCGATCCAGGCCGCTCGGGCGCGAAGGATATCGGGGCCAAAGACATCGATGTAGGTCCAGGCGGCTTTGACCAGCGGGAACCACATCTGTGGTCGGATCGCCGGGGTGGCGAGCTCGCCGGTGTCACGCCGACCGAGGACGTGGGAGGCTGGTTGCCCCGGCCACGGATCGGCGGCTAGCCCGCTGCAGGTGAGTACATCCCGGAACTGGTGCAGCGCCTTGATGACCACGATGTGTTCGTTGACGCTGCCGAGTTTGAGCCGATCGACCTGGTGACGGATGTAGCGGTGGAAGTCCTCTCGATCCCACCGGCGCAGGTCGTCGGGCAGCCCCTGCGCTGTGGCCCATGCCGCCAGTGCGCGCAGGTTTCCGGCGCGCAGCGCGACGGTGCGCGGCTCGCATGGATCGGGCTTGAGGTGAATCCCCACCTCCACCACGGCGGGATGGCGGGGGTTAAGCCAGATCATCGCCATTTCCCGCGCTCGCAGATTCCATGCCGGTGACAGGCCGACGAAACGGACCCGGTAGTTGGCGGCATTCTGGTTCACGGGCCGTTCGACCACACCATTGAGATCCCACACGTCGGCCTGCCTGAATCGTGGGGGCTGGGCGTGGGGCAGCAGAGGGTGGGACTGGATGACCTCTTCGTCACCGCCGAATCGTGCCGAGTCTGCGGGCTTTCGAGTCGGATCAAGGGTCATCGGTCGAACTCCGTGTTCGAGGCCAGGGGAAGGTGCAGGCTGGTCTCGCCGAGCGCGATCTGCTTGCGCGCCACCGCGATCTCCGCGTCGCTGCGTTCGGCCAATACGGCGGCGAGGTTGGCGGCGCTCTGGCCCCACAGCGTGTGGAAGTGCTGTGGGCTCAACCGGTTCCGTAGCCGGTGCAGGTGGTCGGACAGCAGCAACAGCTGCGGCAGGTTCGACGGCAGGATCAGGGCATGACGGCATTCGAGGCAGCGCAGCGGCGCGACTGGGCACACCTGCCCGGATCGCCCGAACGGGGACTCGAAAGGGTCTCGGCAGCTGCTGACACCCATATCTAGTGCGCCCGACCGCAGTTCGTCGATCTGCCCTGTGGTCAACCCCAACACCGTTGGAGCATCCGGATGCACTAATGCTGGCTCGGCGTCGGTGGTGAGCACTGTCGGCCCGGTGATCGCCTCGGAGAACCAGCGTTGTTGGGCGGCGGTGATCACGTGGGCGGCGATGACGTGCAAGGTGGTGCCATGCGCGTAGTGGCCGCGGAACACTTCGATCGTGTGGTCGTCGGCGACGTCGCTGATTCGGCCGCGATAGGCGATCGCCTTTTCGACCTTGCCGGACTTGCGCAGCCTCCGGATATCCGGCGGCCCAGCGACACTCACGCCGACGTGCTCGAGCCAGACACGGAAACTCGCCTCGTGCATGGCACCCTCGAACGGCCGCGGCACGAGGTCGTAGATATACGGGTTGACCCGCAAGAACAACGGCGCGGGCGACACGCTGCTGTGGCGGCGCACCCGCTCGGTGACAGCCAGCAATCGGCGGATCAAATCGGCCACGTCGAGCTTGGATTCGGTGCCGAACACCACCGGTTCCTTCGCCTGCACCATCCGGTACGAACGGCGGCGAATCGACCGGGCCCGGAGTTTGGTGAAGGTCAAGGTCACACCATCGGCGGTGAATTCCACGTCGCGCTCGGACAGGCCGCTGATCTCCTCGGAGGTGTGGCCGCTTGCGGCCATCAGCAGCACCCGGAACCCGTGAAGGTCGAGGTTCGTCGGATACAGCATTCCCGACAGCGTCCGCACCAGCTCACGACTCCACCGCCTCCTCGACACCCCATGCGGCAACATGTCCGCCAAGTTCGCTGGCCACTGCGCGGCGGTCGGCAGGTGCGCGGGAACCTCTGCGGCGGAGTCGATCTCGTGGTCGAGAGCCCACATCAAATTGGCCGGATCCAGCCAGCCACCGATGCGGGGGTTCTGCCCGCGCGCGAGCAATTCGGTACCGCGCTGCAATCGCTGCTCCACAACACGGATATCGCGCCAGGCAGCCCGAATCATCGCCCTCTTCTCGGACCGAGAGAATTCGTCGACTTCCTGGGTGACGCCGCGCCGCAACCCCACCGACCCGGTCAACCACCCATCGAGTTGCTCGGCGACGGGCCGATCACGATGCCGGGCCCGGCGGGCAACCAACGTGCGCAGCCGCCACGCCATGCCCGCAGGCTGTTGGGAACCCGGCTGGTACTGAGCGGGAAGCCGTCGCACCCAGTCCAACACGACCGGGAGTAGTTCAGGGTCAGCGCACAACAGCGTCATTGCCGCGGCCTGCGGGAGCGTCGCATCCACGAAAGTGCAGAACACCGCGATTGTTTTCCGGTACAACCGCACCGAGCCCAGCGACAACTCGGCCGCGGCCGCATATTCCACCCATTCGTCGGCCAGCTCGGCCGCCAGGCGCGCACACACGAACTCCTGCACATCCAGCCGCGACGTAGAGACCACACCGGAACGGTTCTGGACAGTGACCTCCCGCAACCCGATTCGTGGTGGCGCAGAAACGAGTTCGACCTCCTGCGCACCGCGTGAGTATTCACCTTTACGTGGCATGTAATTCCCCGCCCGGCAGCCGCATCACATGCTCAGCGATTTCCGCGTAGGTGACGTCGCGCTCGGTCCAGTCGGCGAACGCCGCATCGACATCCTGCATGGGATCCTTCAAATACCGCAGGTAGACGTAGGTTGTCGATGGACTCGAGTGACCCATACGACGTTGAACCTCGAGCAATGGATTCTGGGCCACATGGTCGATGAGCGTCGCCATCGGCAGATCCGCGCGGGCCACGCCCTCTACGGCCTTGCGCATAAGGAACATCAACAGGCGCAGCGCGAACGTGTGACGCAGGTCGTGGTAGAGCCACGGAATCGACGGCAGCGCAGCCGCGTCGGGATGACCAGCGTGGGCACGCATCCGATCCCAAGCACGCCAGCGGACCTTGTCCCACGTTGACGGCTGCGGCATCCATCCGCCGGCACCGACGAACACCGCCAGCGGCTCCAACCCGTCGCCGGTGTCCATGACCGTGATACGCCGCAACTGCATCGGCATTTCCGCGATCGTGTGCGTGACTGTCACGCCATCCAGCACCCCACGTAGCGTGCCGCGGCCCTCCTGCTGCGCGTTGACGACGAACAGCTCCGCTCGCCGCTTGATCAGTGTGCGTTGAGCTGCCGCCACCACGTGGGCGCGTTCCATGCGCAGGTAAGTCAGCACCGTCTCGATAGCCGACCGCGGGACATGCACATCTCGTGGCCGCTGGTATTTCGCACACGCCACCAGTCGGAACAGGACGCCCTTCGGGTCGATGGCTCGGTTCGCTATCGGGTCCAGTCCAAGCTCGGGCAGAAGGACTGTGGACCACTCGCCAAGCCGCATGCCTGTCACCAGCGCCAGCTCGACACCAGCCCGGCTGCGGTGGGGAGATCGGCCCCGAAACGAGGAATCCACCGTTGCATCCGGCCGCAGGCCCGCCAAGCCGACATCACGGAAGTAGAGATATTGGTCCAACGTCATATGCCGAATACGCATGTCGCGGGGGATGCTGTTGCGGAAGGTATCCCGACCACGTAGCTGGCGCCACGGCGACCTCGGGATGCGTTGCTCGCTCACCAGCCAGTCATAGAGCCTGTTGATGGCGGTGGCCTCGGGCTCCCATGTCACGCGCGTGATCGGCACAGTCTGCAGGCGGGTGCGTAACAGCCTGTACTCCAACAGATCCTGCTCCGTCGCCGACAGGAAGTCTCGGTCGCGGCCGGTGAGGAAGTCGTGCAGCCGTAACGTGGCGTAGGCGTACTTGCGCATCGTCTTCGGACTCCGGCCGAGCAGCGCCAGATGCCGGAACCACGACGACAGCGGCTCCACCGGACGCATCGCCGAATCCAGTAGCACCGGCATGCCGTCCGGCAGGAGGCGGCGCTCCATCAGCTGCGCCAGGTCCGGCCGCGAGATGCCCGAGACGCTCCCGTCGTTTGGCAGCCGCGATGGGCCGGTGAAGAACAACTCCACATGACCTCCGATGTCCGGATTAGAGCCAGCTCGCCGAGACCTGCGGTGTGTCGGCCGAACCGGCGAAGAATCTAACCGAGCGTCGTCTACTGAGACACGTCTGAACCGGATGGAGAACCGCCGCTGTCGAGGCCCCATTCGCCGCGGGCGCGGGGGAAGGTTTTGCGGTCGCGTAGGCGGACGTCGCTGATGAACAGCGGCACATCGGTGAGGGCGAGCCAATGTGGTTGGTGGGTGCCGAGATAGAACTTCATCACGCACTCCCGTGGGGTGTTACAGCTGGTCAGAGGTGTCTTGCCACCCTTTCAGGATACGCCGGTCGGGTGTCTTGCCACCAGTGGGATGATGGAGGGTATGCCCAACCAGCACCGCCATCCGAACAAGGGATTCCGCCCGGATCCGGAGTTGTACGAGCGGGCGAAGATCGCGGTGGGGCAGGTGGATTCCACCATCACCGCGCACCTGGCGGGGTTTCTGAGCTGGCTGGTCGGCGACACCGACGAACTCCCGGAACGGCCACCGAAACCGATCCCGGCCAAATCCCGCCGCAAGACTGCGCCGGTCGAACGCGCCGCATCGACGGGCCGGGGACGCGGGTCGGGCGCGTCCTGAGTGGGGAATGTTGTGGGGAATGTTGTTGCCGCACATCAAGGGCGGCCTGGCGCACGGGGAGCGTCCTTATCCTCGTCGTGTGAGTGAGGTGTCGGTGCGGGTGGTGCCCGCGGGCGAGGTCGCCGCTCGGCTCGGCGAGATCAACGCTCTGTATCAGCAGGTGTTCGCGGTGCCGCCGAATGTCGCGGAGTCTCCCGGGCAGCATCGTGCGTCGATGCTGAGCATGTTGGCGGATCCAAGTTTCGGGTGCGCGCTCGCGGAGGATCTCGACGGTGAACTGGTGGGGTTCGCTTACGGGTACGCGTTGCGGTCGGGGCGGTGGTGGGAAGGGTTGCGGGATCCGATGCCGGCGGGGTTCACCTGCGAGTGGGAGGGGCGGACCTTCGCGGTGATCGACCTCGGGGTCAACGACCGGTGGCGGCGAGGGCGCGTCGGTACCCGGCTGATGGAAGCGCTGCTGGCCGGGCGTGGTGAACGACGTGCCAGCCTGGGAGTGATTCCAGCGATGGAGGATTCGGCCCGGTTCTACCGCGCCACAGGCTGGGATCTGGTCGGCCGCCAAGACAGCCCCGCGGGTGCGGGCTGGACCTCACCGGTCTTCGACGTCTACGTGCGCAACCTGGACCCGGGAGACGTCTGAGCCCCGGCCGTGATGGCCGAGGCTCAGACACTTGCTCGGTTGCTGCGGTCAGGTGCGGCTGATCACTCGTTGGGTGGCATACCAGCGAGCGAGGATCTCGTTGTCGGCGTACGCGAGTTCGGTAGTGGCGGTGTCGGTTTCGCTGAACCAGGCGAGTCGCTGGCCTTCGGTGAGGGTGACGCTGTCGAGGTCGAGGTCGCCGATGTGGGCGGCGAAGGTGTGCTCGATCCCGAAATCGCAGGCCCGGGTGGCGAAGTGCTGGATCTGGTCGGGGTCGAGCACGAGTCCGATCTCCTCTTCCAGTTCCCGCACGATGCATTCGGCGGTGGTTTCGCCGTCCTCGAGCATGCCGCCGGGCAGGGACCACATGTTGGGGTAGGGGATGTGGGGGAAGTCGTCGCGCAGGTACATCAGGACGTCGCCGGCGTCGTTGGTGAGGATGATCTGGGTGCCTTCGCTGCTCATTCCGGTCGGGTCTCCGTTCGGGTCAGTGGTGATAGGCGGTGACGAGCTTGGCCAGCGCGTGAGCGACGTCGACCGCGTCCTCGGTGCTCATGCCCGGGTGCAGCGGCAAAGACAGAATGCGGGCAGCCACGTCGTGCGCGACCGGCAGGGCGTCGGGGGTCAGGCCGTATTCGCGCTGATAGTACGGCTGCGTGTGCAGGGCCGGGAAGTGGATCCCGCTGCAGATACCTTCGGCGCGCAGCGCGGCGATGAATTCGTCACGGCCGATCGTGAGCTGGTCGGTGTCGAGTTTGACGATGTAGAGGTGATGCGCGTGGCGGCGATCGGGCAGGCGCCGCAGCGGGGTGAGCCCGTCGAGCCCGTCGAGGTGCACGTCGTAGACCGCGGCGAGGTGCTCGCGCGCGGCGATGAACTCCTCGAGGCGCGGCAGTTGCACGACGCCGAGCGCTGCCGCGATATCGGACATGGCGTATTTCCAGCCCGCCGATTCCAGCAGCCAGTGCGGGGATCCGCTGGTGGAGTGCCGTTTCCAGGCGTCCTTGCTCAAGCCTTGGGCGGCCAGGGCGCGGGCGGTGGCGGCCAACTGGTCGTTGTCGGTGACGAGCATCCCGCCTTCTCCGGTGGTGATGTTCTTGGTGGCGTAGAAGGAGAACGCGGCGGCGTCGCTGATCTGGCCGATCATGCGGTCTTTGTAGTGCGCGCCCAGGGCGTGGGCGGCGTCCTCGATCACGGTGAGGCCGTGGTTGGCCGCGACCGCGCCGATCGCGTCGAGGTCGCAGGGTTGTCCGGCCATGTGGACGGGCAGGATCGCGCGGGTGCGGTTGGTGATCGCCGCGGCGACGGCGGCGGGGTCGATGTTGAGGGTGTCGGGGTCGATGTCGGCGAACACGACCTTCGCGCCGGAATGCACGATGACGTTCACGGTGGCCGGCCAGGTGACCGGGGTGGTGATCACCTCGTCCCCGGGCCCGATCCCGGCGGCGAGCAGCGCCAGGTGCAGGGCGGCGGTGCAGGAGTTCACGGCCACCGCGTTCTTCACGCCGAGGTAGTCGGCCATCATCCGTTCGAACCGTTGGGTTTTGGGGCCGGTGGACAGCCACCCCGAGCGCATGGTGTCGAGTACTTCGTGTTCCTCCGCATCGCCCAGGTTGGGGACCGCCAACGGCAGCGGCACGGTCCGCACCGGGTGTCCGCCGCGGATGGCGGGGGTTTTCAGCAGCCGGGCGAGGGTGTCGGCGGTGGAGAAATGGGTCGCCGCGGCGGCGGTGCGGCGGTCGGGATCGCTGAAGTAGTCGACGATTTCGGCGATCCCCTCCGGCAGGGAGCGCACCGGCGCGTATCCGGTGGCGGCCAGGCGGGCACCGTTGAGGCGGTAGCTGCGGGCATCGTCGGGGCCTTCGCTGGTGCGGATGGTGGCGCCGGTGGCTTCGGCGATGGCGGTGGCCAGTTCGACCACGCGCACGTTGTCGGCGACCACGTTGAACACCGCTGCGGGCGGCAGGGATTCGGCTTCGGCGCAGTGCAGGAAAGCGTGGGCGGCGTCCTCGACGTGCAACAGCGGCCGCCACTGCTGCCCGGACCCGTCGACACGGATCTCGTTGGTGGACAACGCACTCAACGCCATCGCGTGCACACCGAGATCGCGGCGCATGCGCGGGGAGAGCCCGTAGAGAGTGGCCATGCGCAGCGACACAACCCGGAAGCTGTCGGTGTCGAGGTCGGCAAGGGTTTTCTCGGTGTCGGCTTTGCTGCGCGCGTAGGCCGAGAGCGGATGCAGGGGGTCGGTTTCGTCGAACTCGGCACCGCCGACACCGTAGACCGCGGCGGTGGAGGCGTGCAGGAACCGTGAAACCCCCAGGCCGCGAGCCTGTTCGGCCAGCCGCATGGTCGCGGTCTGGTTGACCTCGGTCGTCCACCGTTGCGAGAGGTTGGCGGCCGGGTCGTTGGAGACCGCGGCCAGTGCGATGACGCTGTCGCAGCCGTGCAGGATCGCCGGATCCAGGGTGCGGACGTCGCTGCGGTGCACGCTCAGGTTCGGGTCCCCAGCGACATCGGCGAGCACCTCGCCGAAGGGGAAGGTGTCGACCGCGGCGACCTGGTGACCGGCGTCGAGCAGTACGGGGACCAGACGGGCACCAAGGTAGCCTCCGGCTCCGGTAACGGTGATCTTCATGAGGGTTTCCTTCCTTCAGGGGACAAACGGCGGCAGACGCAGGTGTCCGGTCGCCAGATCGGCGGTCAGGTCGGCGTAGCGCAGCTCAAGCTCGGCGAGCGCGGTCCAGGCGGCGTGCATGGCGGGATGGGTGCCACCGAGGGCCTGCCAGCAGGTGAGCGCTTCGGCAGCTGCCACGGCGAGGCGCTCGAACATCGTGGCCAGCGACTCCGGATGCGTGTGTGCACCCGGGTGGGCCGGCGGCAGGCAGGCCACCGCGGCGGCGTCGATGCGTTGCAGCAGGGCGGTGCGTTCGCGCTGCGCAGTCGCGTCAGGTGGGCAGGTCTTGGCGAGGTCGACGCGGTGCCAGTCGGTCAGTGCGTGCACGGCGGCACAGAGGGGGCTGGCGATGGTGTTGTCGCACAACGCCAGATGCAGTTCGGTCTTGCTCGGCAACCCGCACGCAGCAGCGGGTCGGGGGACCGTGGCGGCGTTCATGCGCGCCGTGGGCGGGACCGGGGAGGGGAGGCCGGTAGGGCGCGGGGCGTGCCGGGAACGGGAAGAGCGGGGGTGATCGGGGCGGCAGCCATGAGGGGTCCCTCCGTTGGGATGGGGAGCACCCGGGGCCGGGGAATCTGTCTGCGGGGGCGGATTCCGTTCCCGGCGGCGGGGCACTGTTCGCGGCCAGCGGCACCGGGTGCGCTTTCGAGCCTGCCGGTATCGATCGGGGTAATCCGAGTACACACAGGGGTAGGCAGGGGTAGCTTCGCGCTCACATCGACCAGGTAGCGGGGAGCGGGCCTATGGTGGAGGTCGAGTGGACGGCGCGCGAGGTGCTCGCGCTGCGCACCGCGTTGAACCTGAGCAGACCGGAACTCGCGCGGCGGGTGAAGGTCACACGACGCACGGTGCTGGCGTGGGAAACCGGTGGACGCACACCCCGATTGGACAGCCGACGGCTGTTGAACGCGGTCCTGGCGGCCGCGTCCGATGATGTGGTCAGCCGGTTCTATTGGGAGTTGAGTTCGAGCGCACCAGGCGAATCAGAGGCCGCGCATCCTGCCGCTGCTTCCGAGTCCGCCGCCGACCTGCTCAGCGAGTCGGCGAATACGTCAGCGTCCCTGCTGACCTGGGCGGAAGCGAGCAACGTGGGGCCTCTCACGATCGAGGACATGCGCGGGGACCTCCGCTCGGCGACGCGGGAGTACCTCAAAGAGCCCACGATGCCGCTGTTCGCGCGCGTCGTGACCGTGCGGGACAAGGCCGTCGAGTTGTTGGGCGGCCGCCAGAAGCCGCGCCACAGCGCGCAGCTGTACGGGATCGCGGGTTGGGCGATGAGCGTGCTGGGCTGGATCACCACCGATCTGGGTGGCCCCGATACCGGCGACAAGCATCTGCGCACCGCCTGGGTGTTCGCCGAGAACGCCGAGGACGACATGCTGCGGGCCTGGATCCGCGCTTCCCAGCACACCACCCACTTCTGGCGTGGTGAATACGAGGCCGCGGCCGGGTACGCCCTCGACGGGCTGCGCTACGCGCACGAGGGCACTGCCGCGTTGTTCCTCTCCAGCGCCTACGCACTGGATCTGTCGTTGGCGCGCAAGAAGATCGAGGCATCCGCCGCTCTGGACCGCGCGGTCGATATCGGAGCCGAGCTGGCCGAATCACCACGTGTCGACACCTTGGCAGGGCCGTTCACGTGTTCGCCGGAGCGCGCGGGCGGGTTCTGGGCCGATACCTGCCTGGCACAAGGCGATCCGGCCCGGTCGCTGTCGTTCGCGACCGCGGCCGTCGATGCCTACACCCGCACTCCTGATCACCGCCGCAACCTCGGCTCCGAACGCATGGTGCGCTGCCAGCAGATCAAAGCGCATGTCGCACTGGGCAATCTGGATGTCGTGATCGACGAACTCGAGCAGGTGACCGCGACCCCGCGCGAGCATCGCGTCGGCCCGCTGGTGCAGCGAGTGGGGGAGATCGCGGTGATGGCCCGCGACGCGGCCAACCACAGCTCCCGCGATGTCGGACAGATCGTGGAGTCCGCGGTCGCGTTCGGTCGCGAGGCCGATCCTGGAACCCCACCCGAGCTAGCCGATTGAGCCAGGAGGCCCCGTGCTCGAGGAAGCAGAACTCACCCGTGACCACTGGTGGTGGCGGCCCGGCTGGGCCCAAGGCCGCTCCTTCTACACCTGGCACATCACCTTCGCGCCCGACTCCCCGGCCCGCCAGCTCGTCACCCGCGCCGCACCGGCCCTCGCGAAGATCCCGACCATGGCGCCGGTGACCGCCGACGGCCTGCACATCACCCTGCAAGGCATCGGCTTCACCGACGAGGTCGACCGCTCCGACGTCGAGGACATCGTCGAGGCGGCCCGCCCCCTGCTGGCCGCGCACGCACCGTTCACGCTGCACGCCGGTCCGCCGATCGTGGACACCGAAACCGTGCAGATGCCTCTCGCTGATCTGACACCGTTGGCGCGGATCCGTGACGACCTACAGACCGCGATCGGCGAGGTCTGGGGGGCGGGGAATGTGCCCGAGCGCGCCAACACGTTCCGGCCTCACCTGACGCTGGCCTACTCCACCGGGATCGCCCCGATCAGCGAGATCCGCGACCAGCTCGACGAGGATGGCCTGGCCGACGCGTACACCGACGACCTGGTCACTGAAGTGGCGTTGATCCAGCTCAACCGCGACCACCTCGCCTACGAATGGGTCGATATCGTGCGCGTCGGCCTGCACGCGGGTGGGTGAGCAGAAACAGCGGATGCTCGCCGGTGAGCTGGTTGCCGTAACAGGTTGGCCGAGTGGACCGCGACCGGGTGCTGTTCGAACTCGCCTACGTCACCGGCGCCCGCATCAGCGAAGCCTGCGGCGTCGACGACGAACACGTCACCCTGCACGGCAAGGGCGGCAAGGTACGCACCGCGCTGCTCGACGACCGCGGCTTCGTCGCCCTGCTGCGGCTGTACCTGCAGCGCACCGGCTACACCACCGGACCCCTGTTCCGCGCCAGTATCAACGGCCGCGGCGGCTCCCTGTCTCCCAGCGCCGCCCGCTCACGACTCCAGAACTACTGCGCCGCAGCCGGAATCGCCATCACACCGCACCAGCTCCGGCACGCCCACGCCCAGGAACTCACCGATGCCGACGTCAATCCCGAAGTGATTCGCCGGCGGCTCGGGCACTCCCGGCTGGAGACCACCCTCATCTACGCTCAGGCCAAGGACGCGATGGTGGACAACGAGATTCGCGCCGCACGACGACGACGCGACGCCGCACGTCGGTAGATTTCAGGCAATCGCCCCTTCGGTCTAGAGGACTGATTCTCCGAAAATCGGCCTGCTCTGAACAAGAGTTCGTTTCGCGGAGCCCGTCGGCTCGCGGTGGAAATCGTTTCCGGTGTGGAGAATTGCGGGCGGTTGTAGCGTCGGAGCGTGGTGCGTAGAGCGGTCACGGTCGGAACCTGGACCCGACGGCAGGCCGTGTGGGCAACGATCGTGGCGATCGGCGTAGCCACTGCCGGGCTGGCGGTACCGACGGGACAGAAGTGGCTCAGTCTCGTCGGCGCGAGTGCCGTGGCAGTCGGCGCGGTGGTCAGTGTCTGGCTGGCACTCAAACGTGCTGAGGCAGAACGCGACAGCGAAGAGACGGCGCAACGACTGCGGTTGCAGATACCGGTGACGAAAGTCGGCGAGGTCGCCCCGTCCAAGATCGGGGTAGACCCGGCCACTGCGCGCGCCCTCGCACGCATGCCCGCGTATGTCGCCCGCCGTATCGATGCCAAGGTCACCGCAGCGATCGGGGACGCAGTGACCGGCACCGGCCCGTGGCTGGTCGTGGTGGAGGGACCGTCCAAGGTCGGCAAATCCCGGACCCTGTTTCAGGCGCTGCAAAACAGCCCCGAGCTGCGTGAGATGCCCTTGATCGCGCCGATGAATCAGGACAAGAACGCGGTGAATGGCCTGATCGACCCCGTCCCGCCGGTACCCGTCGACCGCCCGGCCGTTCTCTGGCTCGACGATTTGGAACCGTTCCTGGTCAACGCCGGTTTGACTGTGCAGATACTGCAGCAATGGCACGGCGGGGTGCGCGGGCGGATCGTGGTGGCGACTCATGGCGGCAAGGGCCGGGATCTGTTCGGCGATTCGAAGAGCCTCTCGACCCTTGCCTCGGGAGTGCTCGCACACGCGCACCGCATCCCGTTGCAACAGACCAGCGACACCGAGGTCGAAGTTCTTCGTAATACGTTGTCGGCCAACGAGTTCGAGCTGGTGCGCCGATTCGGGCTAGCCGCGTATTTGGTATCCGGGCCCGAGCTCGCGGGCCGATTGAACGCCGAGGCCGATCGATGTCCGGAAGGCACCGCAGTCGCCCGGGCGGTGATCGATTGGGCGCGGTGCGGCCGCAGCGATCCGGTCGAGGAGACGATACTGCGGCAGATGTGGCCGCTGTATCTACCGTCGCGGATCCTGCCCGACGACGCAGGGTTCACTCGCGGACTGGAGTGGGCGATGGCGCCGGTCACCGGCACTATTGCGCTGGTGTATCGCGCCCGCGGCTACCTGGCCTTCGACCTGGTGGTGCGGTTCACCAGCGAGAATTCCGATGCCGCGCCGCCGCCGGAGGTCTGGGCCGCGGCGATCGACAGTGCCACTGACCTGCAAGCAGAAGCTATCGGCGAAGCGGCAGCCGGGTACTCGCGGCTGACAGAAGCAGAGGCCGCATTCGCCCGGGCAGAGCAATCCGCGAGCCGTCCGATCGCCGCCCGGGCGACGGTCAACCGCGGACATGTGTTTGTAATGATGGGCCACACCGACCAGGCACTCGAAATCTATGACCGGTTGCTCGCCGGCTACGCCGCCGACTCTGATCCCGACGTGCGAGTGCATCTCGCTAAAGCGCTGGTCGAGCGGGGTGACGTTCTCCGATTCGGGCGTCCGCAGGAGGCTCTCGAGTCCTACGCAAAGGTGGTGAGCGACCATGCCGCAGACCCTCGCGCCCGCCCCCATGTTGCCACGGCACTCCTCGGCACCGGGGTTGCCCTCGAACGGTTGGATCGTCTCCCGGACGCCCTGGCCGCCTACCGTCAGCTGGTGACTTATGGCGACGCTCAGCGCTGGCACCTCGCCCTGGCACAGGCGTACCTGGGTTCGGTTCTCCTGCGGCTCGATCGTCCGCAGGAGGCGCTGCAGGAGTGCGAACAAGTGGTGACCGACCACGCGGCCAATCGCGAACCGCTGATACGCGCAGCTGTCACAATCGCACTGGTCCATCAAGGTCTCGCTCTGGAAAAGGTCGATCGCCGCGACGATGCGCTCGCGGCCTACCGCCGGGTGGTGGCCGACTACGCGACCGATACTCATCCCACGGCGCGTTACTACGTCGTCAGAGCGTTGCAGAACCAAGCCAGCGTGCTCGGAGGGGTCGATCGCCTGCCCGAGGCACTCGAGGTCCACGAACAGTTGGTGGTCGGCTTTACCAGCGATCCCGACCGTCGCAACCAGGTCGCGTGGGCCGCGTTCAATCGGGGTGATGTGCTCGAACGAATGGGTCGCTTACCCGAGGCGCTGCAGGCATACGAGCAGGTGGCGGCCGACTACGGCACCGACCCCGGCCTGCGTCACCAGGTGGCCTGGGCGTTGTATGGCCGGGGCTCGGTTCTAGGCAAGCTGGGTCGGTGGCAGCACGCGCTGGACGCCTATCAGCACGTAGCAGAGACGTACACGGGCGACACCGACCGCGGACTTCGCGAATGTGCCGTTCTAGCATTGGCCAAACGGGCCTCGATCTTCTCCCGTTTAGGGCACAGGCAAGAGGCTCTTGACACACACCAGCAGGTTGAGACCGAATCTCGCGCCACTTTTCCTGGGTACGTTGCTTCAGCGATCATCGCCCAAGGAGACACCCTGGATCTGATGGGTCGCTTGCCAGAGGCATTGCAGGCCTACGAACGCGTAGCCGCCGACGCCGCTCTCGGCTGCGCTCCCGAGGCAACCAGAAGCGTCGCCGAGGCGCTGCTTCGCCGGGGCGAAGTGCTCTCTCGGTTGGGGCGCAAGCAAGAGGCTTTCGAGTCCTACGCGCAGTTCGTGTCCGACTATGCCACGAACAGCGACCCGGACTTCCGTGAAGGCGTCATCCACGCGCTGGGCTGCCAGGCCGAGCTACTCGACGAGTTGGATCGCGGACCGGAAGCAATACCGGCCTTCGAGCAGCTGGTGACCGATTACGGAGACAACCCCGACCTGACCGCCTGGGCCGCTAAAGCACGGGTCCAGCAGGGCATTGCCCTCAACAAACTGGGGCGTCAACATGAAGCCCTCAAACTATTCGGGCGAGTGATCGCCGACCACGCCAGCGCCAGCGACAGCAACCTGCGCGTATACGTCGCCAGAGCCAGGCTCAACCGAGGCCATGTCCTCCACGAGCTGGGTCGCCACCTCAAAGCGGGCCACGCCTATCTGCGGCTGACGGTCGAATTCTACGCCGATCCCGACCCCGAACTCCGCAGATGTGTGGCCGAGGCATGGCTGCGTCATGGCTGGGTCCTCGCGCAGCGGTTCGGTCGTCATCAATTGGAGGCGGTGGGCTGCTACAGCTGGGTGGTAAAGCGATATGCCGACGATCCCGATCTCCGCGGATCTGTTGCCGATGCCTTGGTGATGGAAGGCAACGTGCTCGCAGATTTGGGCCGTCTCACCGCGGCGATGCGCAACGCCGAACGGGTACTGACCGACTACGCCGACGCCCCCGAGTTCCGCTATCAGCTCGCCGGCGCGATGTGCCTCAAAGGTGACGTCCTTGCCTGGTCGGATCACCCGCAGGAAGCCCAGCAATGCTACGAGCGGGTCGTGACCGAATATGCCACCGAACCCAACATTCGGCCAGTGGTCATCGACGCCCTGACCGGGCACAGTGACCTTCTTACCGCGTTGGGCCGCCCCCAGGACGCTCGGGCGGTCCTGGAACGCGTGCTGATCGAACGAGCCGCCGACCGCGCACTGTGTGAAGAAGTGACCTCGATCTTGAACACCCTCCCACCTGGCCAGAATCCAGCGTCTTGAGCTGTGCCTCGTCACGGTCGAACGAAAGAACGCCTCCTGGCATCCCAACGTCCTCGCATCCGAACTCAAAAGCCAATGAGGACAACACCTTTCGGCCATATTGATTGTTACTGACTTTCAGCGACCCACATGGAGCGCAGCCGGTAAGACTGCTTATCGGAGGCCAGAAACAGGGGGAGCGGTCTCGAACTTCCGCTGTCAGGAATCCCTGACAGGGCATAGGCTGTCAGGGAACCCTGACACATTCGAGAGGCGAGATCATGGGACGGCAAGCTGACGACGGACGCCACGAAGGCTGGATCATGCACCTGTTCGCCGACGGCTGGGGCGGAGGCGGCGGCACCCTCGACACCGTGACGGCATTCATCACCCCCGACGGCACCTTCCTCCAGGACGCCAACCAGTGGCAGGACCGGCCGCTGGGCGAGGTCGTCGCCTGGCAGGCCGTCTGCCAGGACTCCGCCACCGGCGAAATCCATTGGCGCGGACCCCGAATCGACCGCGCCGCCACCCCCGCCGACGTCGACGCCGGCCGCGGCTACAGCGAGAACGGGTACGCCGAGGACGGCGACGCCCTCGCCGAGAACCTCTACATCGGCTGGGACGTGCACATCGCCCCCGGCGCGATCCTGCGCGAGATCACCGAAACCTCCACCGCCATCGGAGAACTCGAACAACGACGACTCGGCAAGGTGCAGGACGCGCGACTGCTCGGCCAGTCCTGGGACGCCATCGGCCGCGCCGCCGGGATCACCCGCCAAGCCGCCTGGGAACGCTGGGCCAAACACACCGGCTGACCGACTCGACCACGGTGAGACAAGAAGGTCGAGACGAGCAGATCGCGGGGGCCGCGTAGCGAAAGTCTGTGCAACTCAGCACTTTCGGGGACGATCATGGGTCATGAGCAGCGCGACCACCCCGCCCCGCCGACCGCGGATACCTTCCGGGGTCTCGGCGATCGCCCGACGATTCCTCGCCCGGCCCGCACCCCCACCCCCACCCCCACAGCCGACACCTGCGCCGCGCCGCGCTGGCCTGCCACCTCGCAGGGTACGGCCGGGCACCCGGCGACCCGCGCGCGTCACCGGTCTGCGACGGCCCAAACCCAGCCCCGGCCGCGCTGCCGTCGAGCGCGCGAGAACCATCGTTACCTGGGGCGGCTGGACGAAAATCGCGGCTGTCGCCGCCACTGCTGGAATCCTGGCAAGTCTGTTATTCAACCTCAACACCGCCAACGCGAACGATAAACAATACGATATCGCCCGGCAGAAAGAACTGACCGACAGATACGCGAAAGCGGTCGAAGAACTGGCGAACCCCAATACGTCAGTTCAGCAAGGCGGCCTCTACCTGCTCTCGGGACTGGCGAGCGACTCGCGAGAATACCGATCCTCCATTTATCAGGTGGTGGCAGCATTTGTTCGAGGACAGGCGAAAGCCGACTCGAACTGTCACTACGACCCAGCCACCCGCAGTCGGCCGGAAATCAGGATCGAGGCCGCACTATCGATATTGGGCCACCGCGATCCTGACGATACGACCATGCTCGACATCTCCTACTCCTGCCTGGCAGGCGCATGGCTTCCCGGTGCCGACCTGCGCGGGATACGACTCGACGGCGTCGTTCTCGACGGCGCGGTTTTGGAGAAAGCGAAATTCGGTGGACCCACCGGACCGCCGATCATCGGAGCCAACTTCAACAATACGGAACTGTCCGGTGCGGCCATCACCAATATTCAGGTGGTGTCCTCTCAGTTCATCAACGCGTCCATGGGTGATGTCGACCTGACCGGCACGGGATTTGGTGAAGTAACAATGTGCGGCGCTGGTCTCTCCGGTGAATTCAAGGGGTTTTACGCGCAGTCTGCAGATATCCGAGACGTGTATTTCGGGAAGATGCGCGATCTCGCTAGCGACGCGTGGAGAGATCCTCTGTACAACGAAAAGACGACCTGGCCACCAGGGCTCACGATTCCACCGTCGAAAACGCCAGCAGTGATGCCCGATCTCTTTCCTAAAGAATGCGGCGGCTATTGACGGCCGCATGAGTCGGCCGCGGCGAACTCGATTACGATCCACAGCCGCCACGCGCGCTGAGGGCCTCGCGGCCCCGGAAACATTCCGAGCGATACGGTTTCTCAAAAAATCTTGGTGACGAATTCTCGATTGTCACGCAAAACAGATTTGTCTCGTAGAATCCAGTTCGGCGTTTGCGCATTTCTCACCGAGGTACGCGTCGTCGTCCGATCCCTGCGGCTGGCGACTCGCTCAACCCTGAGCGGGCAGCCGTGGGAGATTGGACGGTGACTATGCCACCTGAGGGTAAGCGTTTTCGCCACTTGCGAGCACTGCTCGACGCCTTGGCCTCCGATAGGGCCAAGGTGGCCACCGCGACCTTTGCCGCGGTGGCCACCGGCTGCTACCAGCTCGCAAGAGCAGCACATGAGGTCGGCCTGCTCTGACCGGCCCGCTCTCACTCGTCGTGCCTGCGACGGGTGAGAGCACCTCATGTCATCCACTGTTGCGCGGTTGATTCTACAGCCACGATTTCCGTAATCACAGAATTGATGAAATCTGATGTTCTGGCTTCCTGATAATTTTCTGGTGACTCGTTCGTACTCATCTCCGGTAGACACGTTCGTACTCATCTCTGGTAGCCCGTTCGTGTGCATTTCCAGTAACGATCGATGATACGTTCGCTGAGGGGTTTCAAGTCGTCGGAACGAATCCCCGCAGCGGTACGAGGCTCAATTGCTCTGATCGGTGACGAGATGGGCGGCGATCGCCGCCAGGACCAGCCCGGCGGGCTCGCCCGGCCGGTGGCCGATGCACTCGTCACCGGCGGTGCGGGGTTCATCGGTTCGCATCTGGCCGACGCCCTGCTGGCCGACGGGCACACCGTGTCCGTCCTCGATGACATGTCCACCGGGACATTCGAACGGCTGCCCTGTGGGATCACCAAGTTGCACACCATCGACGTCGCCGACACCGCCCCGGTCAACGAGGTGATCGCCGAGGAACACCCGGATGTCGTGTTCCATCTGGCCGCCCAGATCAGCGTCCGCAACTCCGTCGCCGATCCGCAGGCCGACGCGGTCGATAATATCCTGGGCTCCCTCAACGTCCTGGAAGCCGCCCGCGCGGTCGGGGCGCGGGTGGTCCTGGCCTCGACCGGCGGCGCCCTCTACGGCGACGGGGTGGCGTTGCCGACCCCGGAATCGGTACTGCCGCAAACGCCCGCCCCGTACGGGATCTCGAAGTACTGCGCCGAGCAGTATCTGCAGTTGTCCAACCGGCTGCACCACACCCGGCATGTGGCGTTGCGGCTGGGCAATGTCTACGGGCCCCGCCAGGATCCGCACGGGGAGGCCGGGGTGGTCGCGATCTTCTGTGGCCGCATCGCCGCCGACGCCGAACCGGTCGTGTTCGCTGACGGCCGCCAGACCCGCGACTACGTCTACGTCGGCGATGTCGTGGAAGCCTTCCTGGCCGCCGCCTCCTACCGGGGACCGCGGTCGGTGTTCAACATCGGCACCGGGCATCCCACCACCGTGTGGGACCTGCTGCAGGCGGTCAATGCTGCTGCGGGCAAACAGATCCCGGCTCGCTCGGCACCCCCGCGGATGGGTGAATGGCGCCACGGCGCACTGGATTCCAGTCTCGCCGCCACAGAGCTGGGATGGCGGGCGCGCACCAGCCTTGTCGACGGCATCGCTGCCACCTACAAGGAACTGACCAGCTGAATCAGGTATCGCCCGCATCCGGCCCACCCTCGCCAGTAGGGTGGGCCGGATTGCGTTGTGGACCCACCCGATTCCGTGAAGGAGTGCCTGCGCGTGGCCGCTGGTATCGAAGGCGCGAACGTCATCCTGCGCAACAGTTTCGGCCAGGTCCTGCTGTTTCTGCGCGACGACAAACCCGAGATTCCGTTCCCGAACATGTGGGCGTTGCTGGGCGGGCATGTCGAGGCGGGGGAGACCCCGCTGCAATGCCTGATCCGCGAGATCGACGAGGAACTCGGCGTGCGCCTGGATTCGGACGCGATCACGCCGGTGTGCTCGCGGATGCGGCCCTGGGGAATGTTGGAGCACACCTTCACCACAGTCCTGGATCTCGATCTGGACGTGATCGAACAGACCGAGGGCCAGGACTTGGCCTGGTTCAGCGAAGCCGACATCGCCGAGATGGTGCTGGGCTTCGAGGAAAACGACCTGCTCGCCGACTTCTTCGAACAACGCCGCCTCTCGGACCCGGCATGAAAACTAGAAGTGTTCGGCCGGGCCTGACTGGGCGCATGGGTTCCGAAGTCCGGGAGCGTGTGTCGCCGACCGATGCCGAACATATGGGCGATGCGGGCTAAGTGCGACATGGGAGTGCGAACCTCAGCGGCATGACCGACCGCACTGGATTCTCGCTCCGGAACCGGACGCGCTGCGCATACCGAGGCTCGGGTCCGAGCATTGAGACGGTTGTTGGACGCGCTCGGCGTCGGGCCCAGGTGCGGATGCTGACGACCGGCATGCGGTACGGCACTACGCAGATTGCGATACCGATGGACCTGCGCCCGGACAACGCCGAGCACCGTGTGACATGCTCGGCGAGGCACCAAAGTTCGCGCGGATGATGCACGGGCAGGGAGGATCGGGGGTATGAGCTGGACTAGTCAGCCGATATGCGCGCCTTGCTGGAACAGAGATCGTCCTGAGAGGCAAACCGCCGACGGCCACGACGGCAAGGTGGAGCGCTGTTGCCTGTGCGGCGGCGAGACCCGGGCCGGGCTGTACGAACGGATCGACGAGGCCACTGTGCCGTTCCCGCGGGAGGACTGAACGATGAGCATGACCCGATACGAAGGAACCTTCTCGGCCACCATCCACCCCGATGACGTGCCAGAGGGAAAGACCCCGGATGACGTGTGGGATTCACTGCGCGCGGCCGTAGAGAAAGCGTGCGCCGAGTGGTACGCAGCGAACCCCGGCGCTCTGGTTGGAGAGCCCGAGGTCTACGCGATGTATCCGCACTAGGCGGACAGCGTAAGCGATCCGCGTGATGACGACATCGTGTCCATGGCCCAGCCGCCAGTGCCTGCCCGACAGCGGAATCCGCGAGCTCGTCAAAACCGGGCGACCGTGGTCCGCGCCGATACCGGCCAACAGTTCAGCGCCGACGGCGACAAGCGCCCGAAACTGCTCGTCATCCGAGAAGAGTTGACACAGTGCGGACACTCGAATCAGGCCCGAAGTCGCGCGCGGCGAGCCCAGAGACACATGGTGTGGGTTTCGCGGGGTGGTGGCGGGCGATACGCTGGTGACCATGACCGACCGGGAGATCCAGGTGCGGCTGTCGGAAGAAGTGGCCGCGCAACTGAAGACGGCGCTGACCACAGCCGCCCCGCAGCAGAGCACGGCTGACCGGGAGCAGGCCCTTGCCCGCATCACCGAACTCGCGGGCGGCAAGGTGGATCCGGCGCTGCTTAAGCGCGCCTACCGAGTGCTGGGACATGATCCGGAGGCGCCCGAAGGGGCGCATGCCGGCGCGGCATGAGCGAAAAGCTCCCCAGTGGTGTGGTTTTCGACCGCGCCGCCCTGATCGAGTTCGCCCACCAAGGCCCTTATGCTCTCGCGATTGCCTTCGCCGTCGTCGACATGAGCGACACCCTGATTGTGCCCACCACCGCGTTGGCCGAGGCCCGCGCCCAGGTCCCGGCTGACCGGTTGGCGGTGCTCGAGGTGCTGCTGGACCTGCCGACCACCGTGGTGATCGACCTTGACCGGACCGCGGCCTGGTCCCAGGTCGGGGCCGTTCTCGCCGCCGCTCCGCATGTGCCTGATGGCCTTTCTGCCGCCCACGTCGTCGTCGCCGGTGTCGGGCGTGACTATCCCGTGGTCACTGATCGTGGGCCGGTGCTGCAGAGCCTCGACCCGCGCGTCACCACCGACGAATTGCCCTGACCTGCTACCGATTATCGAACATATGACCGATTAGACTGGTCGGCACGGTTTCGGTAGGTGATCGTGTGTTGCTGGTCGAGTCGGGTGAGTCGGTGTTCGAAGTCCTCGATCTGGTCGGTGAGCGCAATGCCATGGTGCAGACCGTCGAGGATTCGCCCGGCCGCTACCCGTTCCTGGCACAGATCGAGCGCCTGGCGGCGGCCCCGGATCTGGAGTGAAACGAGAAGTCGCCGGCGCAGCCGCGTACATGTTGCTTCTCTGACCTGCCATAACGTCGGCATGCCATGCTGAGTGTGTGGTCGCAGGGCTCGGCGACGTCGGCGAGCCGGAGGACATCGTCATCGCGACGGCCCCGGCCGGTGCCCGCACGCTGCCCAACGCGATCGCGACCCCGATCACCGCGATCCCACAACTGGCCACCGCGGCGGCCGCGCGTGGCGACACCGACCGGATCATCTTCGTCGACGCCGCCGAGTCGCCGATCGTGCACACTCCGGGCCGGGCGCCCAATCAGTGGCCGGAGTCGGGGGAGTTTCTCGCGCTGCCGGTCGCGTGCCCGTGGTGTGGATGGTGGCGTGACGGTGCCTGCGAGTGCCCACCGGACGTGCCGCCATCGTGACCAGGGCTGGAGTTAACGGGCAGACAACATATTGTGACGTGGTGTGCAGCGTGACCGACCTGGCGTGCCTACTGCCTGGAAGTCGCTACCCGACACGGGGTTCCGCTCGTATGGTCGCGGATGGGTTTCGAGGCTTGCTCAGCAACCGCATCGCTGTGGCCGCGCGTGAGCTATCGAGCGGCACTCACGCTTTGGAACCCCGGGAGTCGCCCGCCCTTGCGGCTCCTGATCGGCGCTTCTCCCAGCCATGGAAGCGGCCGAGTTCGAGAACGCCCGACGGCCGGCGGGACCCCCGAAAAACCTTGCCACCCCGCCGGTCCGGGAACAGCCCCGCAATAGCAACGTTTTTCCGAACCACAGCGGCCCTGGCCGTGTCAGATCGATGCAGGGCCAAAGAGAAGTCGCGTGGCGTGGATCCGGACGACATCCGGTGTCAGCTCGAGGTGGCGTACATGCGATACATCATGTGGGCTACGAGTTTTCCGCTGCCACCCCTGCGAGGTTTGGGTCCCAAGTGGCGTCGAACAGAGTCAGGGCGGCTCACCAGCTTTCGCAGCGAAGCTCACAACAACACGGGTGGTGCTGGCCTGTAGGCAGCTACTGGGCCCGCGCGGTGAATGTCGGTGCCGTTAAGGCTTCGAGCGGAAGGCTGTCGCGCCCCGGTCCGAGAGACTTGACGAGTTCCATGGCCAGGTGAAGTCCTCTGTGACGATCTCTCTATTTTTCGGGCGGCAGATACTTCGCCAGCCCGGTCGCCACGCGGGTAGCGAAGGCACAGGGGTCCTCGTCCTGGTAGTTGGTGTTGGTGACTGTGAACACGACGTTGGCGTTCTTGGTGGCGAGTTGGAGTGCGCACATGAACGGGTGGCTGTTGTTCTTGACGTGGTAGATGTGCCCGGTGTAGCTGCCGATTGTGACGTCGGTCGGGTCCTCGGGTTCGGTCCAGTCGCTGAAGTTGCTGTTGGTCCGGTAGTGCACGTCGACGTTGTAGCCGGATCCGAGTTTCGCCCACCCGCAGCTTTGGCCGTGGAATTCGGTCTTGGCCTTGTAGTTCAGGCCGAGGTCCTGCAGCGCGGAATCAGGGAAAGCCGTGCAGGGATCCCACGCTGGCGCATCGGCGTTGGTGGCATGGCTACCGCATGCGCTGATCACGAACGCGGTCGCCGTTGCCGCGATCAGGTTCCCCGCCGTCCGTAGGAACTGGTTGCTCATCGGGCTACTCCGTCCCAGCTGTTGACGTTGGTCGGTGCCGCTCCGGCCCGTAGGACATCGACGTAGATCTGGCTGCCGGGTTCGACGACTTTGCCGCCGAAGACGACGGCGTCGACGGTCTGATGAGCTCTCTGAGAATCGATGATGTATTGATCCAGGCCGGTGACACCGTACTTTTGCAGGGTTGTGGGGATTTTGGTGCTGTCTGCGTCGCCGATCTGGCTGAAGGGTTTGAGGCCGTTGTTGTCGACGAGTTCGTGCGGCAGGTTGTGGGCGTCGATTTTGCCGGAGTCGACCATCGCCTGGAGCATGACGTAGCGTTGCGCGGCCAGTGCCCGCTCGGGAACTTGGACTTGCGCGGAGTCGATGTGCTGGCCTGCGGGTGTCTCGATTCCCAGTGTGGGGTAGGACAATCCGGGTTTGTCGTTGAGCAGGGCGACGGTGGGGTCTTTGAGGTAGGCCTCGACGGAGCTGACGATCGGCGTGATGATGGTGTCGCCGCCGGGCAGTAGTTTGAGCGGTGCTTTGAGGCTGGCGTTGAGGAATTCCTTGGCGGACATGAACCCTGCACCCAGGGTGTCTTTGCTGTGGCTGGCGGCGGCTGCGGCGTCGTAGTTGTGCAGGCCGTTGTTGCCGGCGATGCCGCCTTCGACGAGTCCTTGCAGTCGTCCCGAGTACAGCGCGTACTTGCTGGCATCCCCATCGTCACCGCTGCCTCCGGCGAGCACGAAAGCCTTGTCGTACTGGTAGGACTGAGCGATAGCGGCACCGTTGAGGATCTTCCCGGCCAGCGGATCGTCATCCATCAGCGTGAACACGCGAGTGGCTTGGACCGGGTTGAGGTCGCCGAATCCGTGTGTGCCGGTGATGCTTTCGGGAACATCGACCATGTCGCCGACATACGGTGACAGTGCTGCGGCCACGTACGGCAGGGCCTGGCTCTTGTGGTTGAACAACGAGTCGAAGTTGTTGAGCCCTTCCGGGGATTTGGTGGTGGAGATGATGTCGGCCAGGGCGTGCGCGGACTTACCGGCCTTGGTGGCTTCGTCGAGTTGGTGCTGGTAGCCCTCGTCACCGGGCGACAGCTCGACGTGAGCGTCTTGTGACATCCAGTCGAGCACGTTCTTCATCGGTGACTTCTCGATACCGCCGGGCCAGTCGTGTTCCAGCAGCGACACGACCGCGGGATCGCGGTGATAGCCCGACCCCAGCTGATCCGGGGTGCCTTCGCCGGTGAGGATGATCGACGTGGCATCGGTGTTGCGGGAGCCGATATCGATGACGTGACCGATCGTGTCGTTGAGCGACGTCGCGTCCTGCGGAAGGGCGGCGGTGCGTCCGTCGGTCTGGATCTCCGACAAGAACGCGCCTTGCCGGTAGAGCTCGGTGCTGAGTTTGGTGCCGGGGGTGTAGTCGGGATCAGCCAGGTCGAGCGCGCTCGATAGGCGCGCCAAATTCTTGTAGTGGTCGCGACCGGCCTGAAACTCGCTGACGCCCTTGGGGTTTTCGTACTTGGATGAGTTGCCGTCCCACACGTAGCCGGGCATGCCGGGTTGGGAACCAGGCTGTTCGACGACCCGGTTGGAGATGATGTCGCGGTAGGACTGCGGCAGCTGCTCGTAACCGCCGTCGATCTGTTTGCCGCCCGCCTCCACACCCTTGACGTTCTGATTCGACAGCAGCATGAACGACTGAGCCAGCTCCTGCGCGCGTTTCTCCCCGTCGGGTCCCTGCGCACGCAGTTGCTCACTGAGCTTCTCGAACCCTTCCGGCCCCGCACTATCGAGAAGTTTCTGGGTGAATTCCAGGTTGGAGGCCGGAACGACCACCGTCTGGCCGACCTTCAGCTTCGCCTTGTCGTCGTCGGAGAGCTGGGTTTCGTCGAGGACCTGATCGACCTGCGCCATCACATCATCGGGGATCTGGTCGGAGTCTTTGATCTTCTTGCCCAGCTCGTCACCGGACGCCGCGGTGACCGCTACCGGCCGGGCGCCATCGACGCTGTTGGGCAACTCCCCGAAGGCTTTCGTGATGGCGTCGGCGAGGTCCTGTGCTGTTTGAGCTGCGACGAACAGCGCGGCACGCATCTGCTCGGAGTAGCGCTTCGCGGTGGCCTGCAGCGCGGCGAGTTTGATCGTCCCGTTGGCCTTGTCCGATAGTGCATGTGCCAGCTGCGACAGCGACAGGACCACGTCGCCTTCTTCGCCGACGAGGAACCCTTCGTCCTCGATCTCCTTCTTCTGGTAGACCACACCGCGTTGCGCGGAATCCATCGGCTGCATGCCACTCGACACGGCGGTGCCCGCGGCTTCCAGCGCCCCGACGACCTTGTAGCCCTCGTCGCGCACCGTCACCGTCTTATCGCGCAGCGCGTTACCGAACTTGCCGACGATGAACTCCGCCGAGTTGCCGACGTTGTTGTTCACCGCGTCGAGTTCAGTTTTGAGCTTGCCCGCCTGCTGAGTCCAATAGGTGCCCTGACCCCCCAACACACCGAGCTGCCACTTGGCCACCTGTGTCACGGTCGGCCGCGGCATCGGGTCCGACCAGCTCACCTGAAACCGGCTTGCGTGATATGGGTCCCGTTGAGCCGGTCCTGGGTCTCGAGCGCCGTCAGACCGGTATCAGTGCTGACCGCGAGCACCCGAATCTTCTCGGTCGTCGCACCCAACGCGGTGGTGGCATCCTGCGAACCCGCGACGCACGCCGCCTCGACACCGGTCCCCGGCACTTTGCCCGCGATCGAGAGAACCTGCTCGTCCGCGCGGACAGTCGCCAACGTGTCTGCGGAAGTCCTGACAGTCGTGATCAATGTGCGAGTGCGGTCGGGGTCCACGTAGATATCTGGGTTGGTCACCGCTGATCCCCCCTTGGGCCAGTGTTGATCGAGATACTGCATGGAACAGTACTGCAGGGCCACCGTCGCAGGATGTGACGCGCAATCAGTCTGCTGCGATCCGAGACTTGGGACGCCAAGGATTGTCCCCTTCGTCCCAGGATTCCGCCGCTGGCTGCGTGGGCGGCAAACCACGCTGGGGAGCATCGCCGATCTGCTCGACGACGCCGACGACCCGCGGGTCGCTGTGGACCTCACGCACGAGCTGTTCGACCTGCTGCTGGGCTTGCTCACGCGCCCGATTGATCATCTCCGTGATCACCTTGCCGAGACGGGCGTTGTCCACGACCACGTCTTCGTCGATGACGACGGCACGAACTTGTCCGTTGGCGTAAACGTCGACGTAGACACCGTTTTCGCGGATGGCGGCGCGACCGTTGCACAACGCGTCAGACAGCCGGTCCATCTTCGTGGCCAGCGAGTCGGTGTATCCGAACGAACCTGATTGCGGTGAGCTCACCCAATCCCTCCATGCCGAATGGACACGTTCACAACGTTATCGGTGCCCCGACCCTGCCACGGACACCGGCAACCGGCCAGTCCCCAGCACGGCGGTTTCCGAGTGCCGACCTAGGTCGGGGGGAGGACCGGTATGGAGGCGATGCGGAACAATCCCGGTGTGGACGAGGACGATATCTACGGTTTTGACGAGATCCCGCTGGCGCGCATCGCACTCGCCGGACAGGGGCTCGAGCGTCTGACCGCGCAGGAGCGCACCGAAATCCATGTGTACGCGGTCAGTGGTTTCGAGCTGGTCAATCCGCCCATGCGCGGGCTGAGCCCCATGACACCTGCGGTGCAGCGCCGAATCGACATCATCCGGGCAGGATTGAGCAAGTACCCGCTGCCGACCATGGTCCGCGTCAGCCGTCTCACCGACGCCGCCCTCTACGGGCTGACGGACGCGGCTTCCGCAGAAGATCTACTCGGGGAGGTATTCGACGAGTTCGCGTTCATGTCCACCAGCGGCGCTGCCGACCCACCGCCGTCGCGGCGCCCGGCCAGGCCCGTCATCCTCGACCTGATCGTCCCGGAAGGCACCCCTGCCCTGCGGCTGGGTGAACTCGCCGAGTATCCACTCGAACAGGAAGTACTGCTCATCGACGCGCGCAGCTACATCGTCGTTGGCGTCGAGTTCGATCAGGCGCGTAACATGTGGCGGATCAGGGCAGTCGTGGAACAGGAGGATGAGCGGTGAGCGCATTGACGCAGGACCAACTGCACCCCGTCCGCCGGAATCTGACCCCCGAGCAGCGCGAAGCCCGTCTGCGCCAGGCCGAGAAGGTCCTGGGCCGCAAGCTGCCGCGCAAAGCGACTGTCGAAGCCGGGAAACGCAACCAATAGCCGGCGAGCGCCTCGGCGCATCGCGTCGGAGGCGGTGGGCGCGAATCTCATAGTGATCGAGCAACCCCTGACGAGCGGTGCTCTTCGGGCGATCATCAAGACCCAGAGGGTGTCTCGTGAGCGATCGTTTTAGAGACAGCACATCAGCGAATCCCGAAGGCATGGCAAGCCGGGGTGGGTCGGACACCGACAGAGAGTTACGAAACGCGTGTTCTCGCGCACATGACCGCTGAACTGCACTTATCGACAGCACTATGCGTTGTCTGCGCTGGGCATCGGGGGCTGGATTGTTACATTTGGGCGTACCCGTGCCCTCACAGACCCTGGTCGCACCGCGACTGGGGACTCGTCTTTTCTGCACTCCAACCGTTCAAGCCCGAACCCGGCGGAGATTCGCACCGGCGAGATCCGCTGTAGAGCACAGCGGCGATCGCGGTCGCGGCGGTCGCGAAGGGAAGAGCGCGAGCAAGCAGCCCCGGCGCGAGCGACCGCTGTAGAGCAGCGCTGAAGCGCGGCCACGCTGTCCATGAGGCCGTGGCAGTAGGGGATGCAGCCGGTGCCTACGGCCCCCGCCGGCCAGAGGGGGTCCCGGTAGTAGCCGCCGAAAATCCAACGGATATAGCGTAGTTGCCGCCGGGCGCAGACGGATCTCGGTTCGGCCTGCGGTGATAGCTGGTCGCTGGGGTTATTGGTGCAAGCCGGGCAGGGTAGTGGAGGCAGGGTGGGAGCCGAGAGCGACGATGAGCGCGAAGAAGGTGAGCGCCAGGCCGGTCGTGCCACCGAAGGCTTTGAATCCGGTGAGGGCGGCGTTGAACGGGTTGGCGCCGCCGCGCCATGAGACGAACGCGGCGATCATCCCGCAGAGGGCGGCGACGGCGAGCAGCAGCCCTACAGCGAGCCAGAAGGTGGCCGTTCCGGCGCGCACTCCGTCGGCCACGACGACATTCGATCTCGCAAGACTTGCATAACTGCTGTTCATAGCTATGTAGAGTTGCATGATAGCCAGTATAGAATGGCTTCTATGGTTGGCAAGGTGCGTACGACTCTCCAAACACTCGAGGTGCTACGTGTCCTGCTCGTGCAACCCGAGCGTGAGAACTACGGGTTGCGGATCTCCCAGCGTTGTGGATTGCCCACTGGCAGCATCTATCCCATCCTCGCTCGCCTCGAGGCCGCGGACTGGATCGCCAGCGAGTGGGAGGACATCGACGAATCCGTCGAAGGTCGCCGCCGTCGTCGCCTCTACCGACTGACCGATGGCGGGGCAGCCAACGCACGTACCGCCATCATGGAGGCACAAAACAAGCTCGGTGCACGTCAAGGTGATTGGCAGCCCGACCCTGGCATGGTGTGGGGGGTATGAGCCATGACAAGCCCGAACAGGCCCGCCCGCCGGGCCCAGGCCGCCGCGCCGCTCGCGACGGCGCTGATCTGGCTGGCCACAATTCTGCTGCCAGCTGACCACCGCGCGCGGTATCGCCTGGAGTGGCAGGGCACGCTCGAAGAGATGATCGCGGAAGAGCTGCCTGCTCTACGGTTTGCGATCGACATCCTGCGGTGGGTGCCCGTCATTGCCTTCGCGGCGCACTGTTCCACGGTCCGGCAGGGCTGGAAAGCGAAGTCGAGTTCCTCGAATTGGGTTAATGCGCTGGCGATTTCCGCAAGTTTCATGAGCATGATGGTCGCTTCAGCGGGCGTGGGGAACCTGCCTGCCGCGGTGATCGCCAGCGGGATGTTCCTCCTTGCCATCTTTGCGTGGCGGACGTTGCGGAGCGGCCGGGCTTTTGCTCCGCTGCTCTGGTTGCAGGTGCGCGCGCTGGGCGATGCTTCAGACTTCGAGTTCGAATCCGTTCCGGCGGACCGTCGTTAATGAACGGGCAGCCAAGCCAAGCATCAACCACCCCACACCCAGGACTAGCGAATCAACCTCTACCAGGGCACGTCCCGAACTTCGTTGGATTCTCGGCCGTTACTCCTGGAACCCCTACCGCATGGCGGTGGAGATAAGGGGCGAACTACCGATCAGGATCGTCCGACGCTGATAGCGCCCAGCCGTGCTCACGGCGAGATGTGAACGGGCAGTGACGGACCGAGCACGAGTGACGGGCGAGGGTGTCAGCGCGGAGAACTCCGGTCCCGCGACCGCCTTGCTCGAGGACCTTTCGATCTTTCTGCACCTGGTGCCACGCCCGGTCGTTCAGGGCGCGTAGGCGCGGGGCCGACCGGTCTCCACCGAGTCCCCCTCTGCTGCCCACGATTTCGAGTCGGGCCGACTCACCTCGGGCAGGAAGCCGGTGGTGAGGAAGTGCTCGATGTAGCGGTCGAGGACCAAACCGTCGATGACGGGGCAGCGGACAGCGCTGTCGCACAGGGATTCTTGCGTATTCGCGTCGCTGTATCGGGAGGATCGGTCGATCCCGGTGAACGTCGGTGCCAGCAGGACCGCGCGAGTCAGTGAATCGTCACCGGCCATGCTGCGCGAGGCGGATTCGCGCTGCAGTTTCTGCCAGATGATATCGATCGGCGCGATGGCGACCGGTCGCTGGCGGCGGCTCATGCAGTCGAGTATGTCGTGTATAGCGATGGGGGAGTGGTTGATCAGGTGATAGGCGGTGTGGCGGGGCGACTGGAGCGCGATCGTGATGATGGCACGCGCCACGTAGTCGACGGGGACCAACGACACGGTCGCATCGCCGATATCGGGTGCTGCGCCGAGGATCGCGGCGGCGCGAATCATGTTCCAGAATGCGTCGTCGGGGTTGTTGACGGCGAGGGTCGTGTCGGCACAGATGGTGCCGGGTCGGTAGATGGTGACCGGTACCGCGCGTTGTCCGGCCTGGCGGACGAGTTCCTCGGCAACCCATTTCGAGGTGAGGTAGCCGTTGTCCTGGACTTGGTCTGGGCGCAGCCGGTCGTTCTCGGTGATCGATTCCGGGGCTGAGTCCGCGGGTACCACGGCGCCGAGGGTGGAGATGTAGTGGACGGATTTGATCCGGCCGGTGGTCGCCAGTCGCAGGATCGCGCGGGTGGCTTCGACGTTGGTGGCTCGCAGCCGCTCATACGGCTCTAGGTGATTGACGCGCGCACCGTTGTGGATGATCGCGTCGACGCGCACGGCGAGCAGGTCGAAATCCGGGCGACTCAGTCCCAGACCCGGTTTCGACATATCGCCGCACACCACGCTGACCCGTTCAGCGATCCTGTCGACGGGTAGCCCGAATCGTGTCGTCGTCTCGATGATTCGAGCCAGGCCCGTCTGCGGGGTGGTCGAGCGGACCAGGCACCATACGTGCGCGGAGGTATGGGCCAGAACTTCCTGTAGCAGATGCACGCCGAGGAACCCGGTCGCGCCGGTGAGGAGGATGTCTCGAGGGGAGCCGCCGTGTGCCGGTGCTTGCCCGACCGCGGTGATCGCGGGCTCCAAGATGGCATCGGTGGCGGGGGCGTGCTCAGCGGCCGGGCTCGGCGTGCCTTCGAGGTGGGCCGCCAGTCTGGCGACCGTGGGCGCGGCCAGGATCGCCGACATCGGCACGTCGCGGCCCAGCAGCTGGGAAAGCTGTTGGTGCACCGTGAATACCAGCAGTGAGGAGCCGCCGAGCTCGAAGAAGTCGTCGTGGATCCCGATGCTGGCGAGGTCGAGCACCTCACGAAACACCTGTGCGACCGCGGACTCGAGCGGTGTGCGTGGTGCAAGGATGTCGTCGCGGACGAACACGGGATCGGGAAGGGCGTTGCGGTCGAGCTTCCCGCTGGCATTGAGAGGCATATGGTCGACGACCACTACGGTCGCGGGCACCATATACGCGGGAAGCAGTTCGGAAAGACTGTGCCGCAGGGCTTTCGGATCGAGAAGCGCCTCCGGTGCCGGGACTGTGTAACCGATCAGGGCCTGCTCGCCGGCTATGTGCCGAACCAGTGCGACCGCTTGAGTGACACCGGGTTGGTCCATCAGGGCGGATTCGATTTCGCCGAGTTCGATGCGGTGGCCGCGCAGTTTGATCTGGAAGTCGGTGCGGCCCAGGTAGTCGAGTGCGCCGTCGGGTCGCACACTGACCAGGTCGCCGCTGCGGTACATGCGTGTGCCGGGCGCTCCGTGGGGATCGGCGACGAAGCGGGCGGCGGTGAGTCCGGGCGCGTGGTGGTAACCGCGGGCGAGCTGGTCGCCGGCGAGCATCAGCTCTCCGGCGACACCGACCGGTGCGGGATGCAGCCGCGCGTCCAGTACCTGACACTGCGAGTTCCAGACCGGTGTACCGATGGGCACGCTTGCCGCCCGCAGATCGGCGTCCTGAACCGGGTGTGCGGTGATGCTGACCGCGGCCTCGGTAGGGCCGTAGACGTTGTGCACAGGAGCGGGAGACAGACCGGCGAACGCGTGAACGGTTTCCGGAGCCAAGGCCTCTCCGATGACGAAGACCGCCCGCAGCGACCTGAGATCCTCGGGCTGTGCGGCATGGGCCAGAACGGTCAGCATGGTAGGCACGAAGTCGGTCAAGGTGACTCGATGGGCACCCAACAGTCGGCTGATCATCTCGGGATCGCGTTCCTGGCCTGGCTCGGCGAGAACCAGGCGCGCCCCGGCCGCCAAGGGCAGGAAATATCCCCAGAGCGAGACGTCGAAGGTCGCGGCTGTCTTGTGCAGATAGGTATCTGCGGGCGTGACCTGGTACTCGGCCCGCATCCAGGCGATTTGGTTGACGATCGCGGCATGGGTGACCACGACGCCTTTGGGGCGGCCCGTGGATCCGGAGGTGAAAATGACGTAGGCGGGGTGCGCGGGGCGCAGCGGGGTGATGCGTTCCTCGTCGTGCACCGGCCCGGACGCGAAGCCGGACAGGTCGAGGGTATCGACCGCGTAGGTGTCGGCGGCGTCGAAGGCCCCATCGGAGGTGGTCAAGATCCGTTGTGGGGCTGCGGATTCGAGAATGTAGACATTGCGTTCGCGGGGATGGTCGGGATCGAGGGGCACCCAGGCCGCCCCGGCCTCGGCGACGGCGTAGATCGCCACCACTTGTTCGATGGACCGTCGCATGGCCACCGCGACGATCGATTCCGGGCCGATGCCCCCGGCGATCAGCCATCGCGCCAGCCGGGTGACACGGTCGTGGAACGCGCGGTAACCGATCGACTGCGATCCGCACACGATGGCGACGGCATCCGGTTGCGCGGCGGCCCGCCGTGCCACCGCGGCGGTCAGGTGTTCTCGTGGCACGCAGCGGTCCAGACCTCGGTGGCGCCGGTACATGCCGGGGGACCAGAGCGCGAGATCTCCGACAGGGCTGTCGGGCGCGTCGAGGATCGATTGCAGCAGTTGGACGTATGCCCGCGGACGCGGGGCGGCGGGTGGTGCGGCAGGGGTTTCTGGTGGGGGTGACGAATCCGAAGACGGTGGTGTTCTTCGCGGCGGTGTTGCCG
>NZ_JBSGBY010000003.1:0-53662 GCF_053601505.1 Nocardia sp. NPDC004722 | reverse complement strand
CGCCGGATTCGGGGGCAGTCACCGCGAGGCCGTGGCCGCCCGGCACGTCGGCGACCGGGCGCGCCCCGAAATGCCGCGGGTCCTGCACTATTCGGACGTGGAGGTCGCCTACCTCGCGGGCGCGGACGAGGCCGCCATGCGCGCCCTCGTCGACCGGGAACTGGGCGCGCTCGCCGCGCCCGACGCGCAGTCGGCGCGACTGCGCGAAACCTTGCACGCCTATCTGCGCGCCCGCCGCAGTCCGGACGCGGCCGCGAAACTGCTCGGAGTGCACAAGAACACGGTGCGCTACCGGATTCAGCGCATAGAGGAACTACTCGGTCAGTCTCTCGACCAACGCGGCGCGCGGTTGGAGATCGCGCTCGACTGCGTGGCGGTCTACGGCGTCTGAGCCCGGCTCGCCGAGGTCTGCGCCCTAGCTCGCTTCCTCTTCGACGGAATCCCGGACCCGACGCCGCACCGGCGCTTCACCTTCCGAGGCCCGTCGATCAGGCAATTCCGCCAGCAGCTGCGTGGTGGCCGCCGCAATGGCCGCCACCGCCTTGTCCACGGCCAGCTTGGTGGCCGTCGTCAAACCCGATACTCCGCCGACCTTGCGCACGTATTCCTGTGCGGCGGCGTAGATTTCCTGCTCCGTGGCCGCCGGCGTCAGCCCGCGCAACAGGGTGATGTTCCCACTCATGCCCCCAGAGGTTAGCGCCCGATTACCTTGTGTGACAGGGCAAAATTCTGCCAATTGCGTGAGTGTGCCGAGGGTTTGTCCAGGTTTTACAAACCAACTGGTTTGCCATGAAATAGCAGCTACGCTGGCGGGTGCGTCGGACGCTGGAGGTGGGCAGCACATGGCAGCCATTACGACCGTGATCGTGCTATTGGCGGTTCTGGCCGTCTGCGTACTCATACTGCGCTCGGTGCGCTCCGGCTCGGTGCACATCGATGTGGAACCGAGAGACGCCGCGCCGCGCGAACCCGACCCGGAACGTTGACCCGCCGGGATCGCCGGATGTGGCACACGCGATCGGCGAATAGCGGGCCACTCCAAGATCGATGGGGAACAATCGGTGCTATGCCCGCCCGCGACGTTCCCACGCTGACCACATTTCCCTACCCGGAGCTGGACCAGCGCGAGGAAGACCATTGGTCGGGTGCGCAGGTCTCCGACGACGAATTGCGCGCGCTGTCGCTCGGCGGCTTCTACTCCGCCCGCTGGGACGCCTTCCACGACGCGCTGCTGCTGGGCCCCGAACGCGAGCACCCGCTGGGCGATCGCCGCGAACTTGCCATCGACACGCTGACCGGTGCGTGGGGCATCACCGACGGCACCGAGGCGATGGCCTCGATGGAGCAACTGCTCGACGGCATGCACGGTCCGCTCTACGCGCTCGTGCATCCGTTGGTGACCGCGGCCATCAACTCCCCTGAACGCGACCGCTTCGGTGAGCGCGCCGACCGGCATCGCGCATTCCTGCGGCAGGTCGGGTCCTTCCGCGGCATGGAGAATCCGGAGGCCCTGGTCCGCGATTACGACATCTGGTCGCAGGCCATCAAACTCGGCCTCACCGATCATCTGGTCCGGCCGCTGCCCACCGATATCCAGGCCTGGGATCTGGCCCGCGTGGTCGCCGTGGCCCGGATGGCCTACACCGCGGGCTATCTCGACGCCGACGTGGCCTGGGACTATCTCATGCGCGCCCTGCCGCAAGCACAGCGCAAATACCGCAACTGGCGGCAATTCGGTGATGCGTACCTGGCCGGGTGGACCTACTGGCAGGCGTGCGAGGACCTCGCGGAACTGAAATCCGGTGGCGTGGACCGGCGCATGGAATTGCTGCGCCTGTGGATGCGGCCCACCAGCCCGTGGCGGCGCATCAATCTGCAGCCGGACGAATAACGGTGGTGGGTTGGGGGCTTGGCCCCCAACCACTTTCACCTGTCAGCGAAATTTAGTCCGGCAAGGAACGCAGAATCCCGCGCCCGTAACGCTGGAACTGCGAGTCGTCGACCATGCCTAGCGAATGCCGCTCGACCAGTAATTCCCATTCGGAATACAGCTTCGACACGCCCGGATCGGCGGGCCCGGCCGCGCCGTCGGCCACCTCACGCTGGATGGCGAAATTCAAAGCGCCCGTGACCCGGTCGGTGTCGGCCCGATCGGTGCCGGAGAAATGCCAGGTCAGATTGCCGTCGCTGACCTCGACCCCGTACTCGCCGGGCACCGCGGCCTCGGCATCGTCGGTGGTGCGGGCCCACAGCAGCGTCGCGATCGGCAGTTCGTGGGCGAAACGCTTACCCGAGCCGAGCGAGACGAAGATCAATCGCGTGGTGGTGACGGCGAGCAGACCGGTGGCCCGGGGTGCGGGCGGCCGGGTGCTGACCAGCGCGGTCTCGAGCACGTACTCCTCGGGTGTGACATACCGCTGCAGCGCTGCCACAGCCGGTTTCGCGTCCCGCTTTGGCGCCATCCGCCGGACCGCGCGGTCCACGTCGGCGCGGGCGGGCCCGGTGCGGCCCCAGGAGGGCGCGGGCGGCGTCAGGTCGGGGGCGGCCACGTCCAGGCGCTGGGTGGCCAGAATCTGATTGTTGATCCGCTCGACGATGACGGTGGCGGCGGGCACATCGTGTTCGGCGATGAGCACCGGCAGCGGGGTCCGGTCGGCGGGAACTCCGGTCAGCACCGGGGTGGGGTATCGGAGATAGATTTCGATGACGACGGCGTCATCGGCGCGCCGGTTCAAACGCACCTTGAGAAGGTCGCTCACCGGCACGTCGAGCACGCGCTCGCCGTCGGTTCCGGGTCGCAGCACCGTCAACCGCCCGTTGCCGTGACGCACAATCGCCGTGGGTGTCCGTAGCTCGACTATGTCCATACCCCCTGCGCTCTGTTGTGTCGTCGCTCACGATAGGACGACCATGCCATGATTGTGACCACTCGGTCCGACACCAGGGGGTGATCGACCCGATGTGTTGCCGCAGATGGTCGGGGAACCACCCGCGTTCTCCAGCCGTTTACTTGCTGAACTGCACTACCTGCCGAACTGCGCGATGTATCGACTAGACCGTACGCGGTAACGTGGCATGTCCGCATCCGTTCGCGGGAACGGGCGCGCCACGCAAGCATCGCAGGCAAACCGGATACACCCCCCGGAAAGGACTGGCCGCCGGCCGACGCTCTATGAACCGCAAGACTGTGTTCCGCAACCTGGCCATAGTCGCGGGCTTTCTGCTCGTGATCTGGTTGGTCAGCTATTTCAGCAACGACACGCGCGGCTGGCATAGCGTCGATACCTCGGTGGCGCTCTCCCAGCTCCAGGACAAGTCCAACGTCTCTTCTGTCCAGATCGACGACAAAGAGCAGCAAATTCGCATCACGCTGAACAACGGCAATGACGCGACCAAGGGCGAGAAGCAGATCATCGCCAAGTACCCGGGCGGCGGCGAGGTTTCCGCGCAGGTCTTCAAGGCCGCCACGGATTCCGGCGCCAAGGTCAACACCTCGGTCAAGCAGGATTCCTGGCTGAGCCAGATCCTCCTGTTCATGCTGCCCATGGTGGTTCTGCTGGGCCTGTTCATCTTCGTGATGGCGCGCATGCAGGGCGGTGGCCGCGGCGGCATGATGGGCTTCGGCAAGTCGAAGGCCAAGCTGCTGTCGAAGGACATGCCCAAGACCACGTTCCAGGATGTGGCGGGCGCCGACGAGGCCATCGAAGAGCTCTACGAGATCAAGGACTTCCTGCAGAACCCGGCGCGCTACCAGGCGCTGGGCGCGAAGATCCCGAAGGGCGTGCTGCTCTACGGCCCGCCCGGCACCGGTAAGACGTTGCTGGCCAAGGCCGTTGCCGGTGAGGCGGGCGTCCCGTTCTTCACCATCTCCGGTTCGGACTTCGTCGAGATGTTCGTCGGTGTCGGTGCTTCGCGCGTGCGCGACCTGTTCGATCAGGCCAAGCAGAACAGCCCCTGCATCATCTTCGTGGACGAGATCGACGCGGTCGGCCGCCAGCGCGGCGCGGGCCTCGGCGGCGGCCACGACGAGCGCGAGCAGACGCTGAATCAGCTGCTGGTGGAGATGGACGGCTTCGGTGAGCGCACCGGCGTCATCATCATGGCCGCCACCAACCGCCCCGACATCCTGGATCCGGCGCTGCTGCGCCCGGGCCGTTTCGACCGGCAGATCCCGGTCGGCAACCCGGACCTCAACGGCCGCCGCGCGATCCTGCAGGTGCACTCCAAGGGCAAGCCGATCTCGCCCGACGCCGACCTCGAGGGTCTGGCCAAGCGGACCGTCGGCATGTCCGGCGCGGATCTCGCGAACGTCATCAACGAGGCCGCGCTGCTCACCGCGCGTGAGCACGGCAACGTGATCACCGGTGCGGCCCTTGAAGAGTCGGTCGACCGCGTCATCGGCGGCCCCCGCCGCAAGTCGCGGGTGATCTCCGAGCACGAGAAGAAGATCACCGCCTACCACGAGGCCGGGCACACCCTGGCCGCCTGGGCGATGCCCGATATCGAACCCGTCTACAAGGTCACCATCCTGGCCCGCGGCCGCACCGGCGGCCACGCCATGACGGTGCCCGAGGACGACAAGGGCCTGATGACCCGCTCGGAGATGATCGCCCGCCTGGTCATGGCGATGGGTGGTCGTGCGGCCGAGGAGCTGGTGTTCCACGAGCCGACCACGGGCGCCTCGTCCGATATCGACCAGGCCACCAAGATCGCCCGCGCCATGGTCACCGAGTACGGCATGAGCGCCCGCCTGGGCGCGGTCCGCTACGGCCAGGAGCAGGGCGACCCGTTCCTGGGCCGGTCCATGGGCCAGGGTTCGGACTACTCGCACGAGGTGGCCCGCGAGATCGACGAGGAGGTGCGCAATCTCATCGAGGCCGCGCACACCGAGGCGTGGGCCGTGCTCAACGAGTACCGCGATGAGCTGGACTCGCTGGCCACCGCGTTGCTCGAGCGCGAGACCCTGCACCGCAAGGATCTCGAGACCGTGCTCACCACCGTCGAAAAGCGGCCGCGCATCACGGCTTTCAACGATTTCGGCGATCGCGTCCCGTCCGACCGCCCGCCGGTGAAGACGCCGCGCGAGCTGGCCGCCGAGCGCGGTGAGCCGTGGCCGGAAGAGGATTCGAAGCCCAACTACCCGGTCGCGCAGCCCGCCAACGGCTATCCGGAACCGGCCTACGGCGGCGCCCCGCAGTACGGCGGCGGCTACCCGGCTCCCGCCCCGGCGGGTTACCCGCTGCCGCAGGGGGCTCCCGGCTACTCGCGCCCGGGTGCGCCGACGCATGGTTCGCGGCCGGATTACGGCGCTCCGGCCGGTTGGTCGGCGCCGGGCTGGCCGCCGCAGGAGGACGAGTCGCAGACGCCGCAACCGCGCGGCGCGTACGGCGGCTGGGCGCCCGCGGGCAATCAGCGCTACCAGCCGGGCGGCGGTCAGTACCAGCAGCCGGGCTACGGTCAGCCGGAGTATCCGGCCGCGCCGCCGGCGTCCGGGAATGACGAGGACGACAAGAACGGTTGGGACGGACCGAACGGTCGTCGCTGACCGCGGTCCCGATACGATCGATGGGTTCGCGGCCCGGCTCGGGCCGGGCCCGGCAGCAGGGTGAACACCCTGTGGCCGGGCCCGCCCGAGTGGTCGGCGACCGCGTCCAGGCCGCGAGTGCATGTGCGGCAAGTCAACACAGGAGGTGTCGATTGTCGGCCACCAACAACACCGTCGTGTCCGGCCCGATCGCGCTTCAGACCGGTCGGCCTTTCGATCAGGAGCGTGCGGAGAACGCCGTGCGCGAGTTGCTGATCGCGGTCGGCGAGGATCCGGATCGTCCCGGGCTCGCCGATACCCCCGGCCGGGTGGCGCGCGCGTACCGGGAGATGTTCGCCGGGCTGTTCACCGATCCGGCCGAGGTGCTCAACACCACCTTCGACGAGGGGCATCAGGAACTGGTGCTGGTCCGCGACATTCCCATGTACTCGACCTGTGAACACCATCTGGTGGCGTTCCACGGTGTCGCGCACGTCGGCTACATCCCGGGCGCGCACGGCCGGGTCACCGGGCTGTCGAAGCTGGCCCGCCTGGTGGACCTGTACGCCAAGCGTCCGCAGGTGCAGGAACGGCTGACCTCGCAGATCGCCGACGCGGTGATGGCGAAACTGGATCCGCGCGGCGCGATCGTGGTGATCGAGGCCGAGCACCTGTGCATGGCCATGCGCGGCATCCGCAAGCCGGGCGCCTCCACCACCACCTCGGCGGTGCGCGGCACCCTGCAGTCCAACTCCACCACCCGGGCCGAGGCCCTGGACCTGATCCTTCGAAAGTGAGCGCTGTGTCCAATTTGCCCTCCGCTGCGCTCCGGGCGGGTTCGCGGCCCTGCAAGCTCGATTCTTCCCTCCTCCGCTCCTCCGCTTCGCTCCCCCGCTCCGTCAGTCCAGAATCGAGCCGGGCCGCGAACTTGGGGTGCGGGAGTGCGGAGGCGTTGTGACTGCACGCCTGCTGGAGCCGCGTGGGGGACGTTCCTGTGTGGTGATGGGCGTAGTGAATGTCACCAGCGATTCCTTCTCTGACGGTGGGCGCTATCTCGACCGGGACCTGGCGGTAGCGCGTGGTCTCGAGCTCTACGAGATGGGCGCGGACATCATCGATGTCGGCGGTGAGTCGACGCGGCCCGGCGCTATCCGCATCGACCCGGAAACCGAAGCGGCGCGGGTGGTTCCGGTGATCCGGGCGCTGGCCGCGGCCGGGGTGCCGACCAGCGTGGACACCATGCGGGCGAGCGTGGCGGAGGCCGCCATCGGGGCGGGCGTGTCCATGGTCAACGACGTCTCCGGTGGCCGCGCCGACGCGAACATGGTGAAAGTCGTTGCCGAGACCGGGATTCCGTGGATCCTCATGCACTGGCGGGCGGAAGCCAACTACGAGCACACCGGCCCGGCCGAGGAGTACGACGATGTCGTGACCAAGGTCTGGGAGGAGTTGAACGCGCAGGTCGAGTTCGCGCTCGCGGGCGGGGTCGATCTCGCGCAGCTGGTGCTGGATCCCGGTCTGGGTTTCGCCAAGAACGCCGACCACAACTGGGAGTTGCTGGGCGGCATGTTCTATCGCATGACCGAGATGATGGACGCGGGGCTGCCGGTCCTGATCGGGGCGTCCCGCAAGCGTTTTCTCGGCGGCCTGCTGGCCGACGAGACCGGCCCCCGGCCGCCGGACGGGCGCGAGGTCGCGACGGCCACCATTTCGGCGCTGGCGGCCGAGCACGGGGCCTGGGGGGTGCGGGTGCACGATGTGCGGTCCACGCTGGACGCCATCGCGGTCGTCGACGCCACCACGAATGCCGCGCGCAGACTGCGCGAACGGTACCTGCGTGCGGCGGGAGAGAGCTGAGTTGAGTACGGACCGTCTGGAATCGGGCCCGGATCGCATCGAATTGCGCGGCCTGCGCGTGTTCGGCCATCACGGCGTCTTCGACTTCGAGAAGCGCGACGGCCAGGAGTTCGTCGTGGATCTGACGCTGTGGACGGACTTCGCGGCCGCCGCGAAGTCCGACGACATCGCCGACACCATCCACTACGGCGAGCTGGCCGATCAGGTGGTGGCGATCGTGGCGGGGGAGCCCCGCGATCTGATCGAGACGGTGGTCTCGAACATCGCCGACGACGTCATGGCCGATCCCCGCATCCAGGCCGTGGAGGTGGTGCTGCACAAGCCTTTCGCGCCGATTCCGCATACCTTCGAGGACGTCCGGGTAGTGACGTCCCGTCGACGTGAGCCGAAGGAGTAGAGAGCGGTGACCCGCGTAGTCCTGTCCATCGGTTCCAATCTGGGTGATCGGCTGGCGCACCTGCGCAGCGTGGTGGCGGCGCTGGGGCCGCGCCTGGTGGCGGTGTCCTCGGTGTACTCGACGCCGCCCTGGGGCGGGGTGCCGCAGCAGGACTATCTGAATGCCGTTCTGGTGGCCGAGGATCCGGCCCTGGAGCCCTCGGACTGGCTACGGCTGGGCCAGGAGCTGGAGCAGGCCGCCGGCCGGGTGCGCGAGGTCCGCTGGGGCGCGCGCACGCTGGACGTGGACGTGGTGTGGGCCGAGCAGCGCCGCCGCGATGTCCGGGTGGAGGTGCGCAGCCTGGATCCGGTGCTGACACTGCCGCATCCGCAGGCGCACAATCGCGCGTTCGTGCTGCTGCCCTGGCTGGAGGTGGAGCCGGACGCGGAGCTGGCGGTGACCGGCGCGGCGCGCTCGCTGCGAGAGTGGCTGTCGGCCTTGGATTCCGCCGAGGTGGCGGGTGTGCGCCGGACCGAGCTGTCGCTGGGCTGGACGCCATGACCGGGGAGCTGACGCGGTGAAGCCGACTCGCATTCTGGACCTGTCCGCGAATGTGCTGCTGGCGGCGGTCGTGGCCTGGATCGCCACCAATATCGCGTATTCGTCGTTCCCGCCGATCTCGGTGTTCTCCGGCGCCTCGCTGATTCCGGTGGCGCTGCTGGAGGTCGTGCTGGCGTTCGTGATTCGGCAGCGCAAGGACAATCACGGGATCGGCCCCGGCGGTTCCGGGCAGTTGCATCCGATCACGGTGGCGCGGGCGGTGGCGCTGGCCAAGGCGTCGGTGCAGGTGGGGTCGCTGGTCGGCGGTATCTGGCTGGGGTTCCTGGTGTGGCTGCTCATGCAGCGCTCGGATCTGCGTGCGGCAGCGTCGGATACGCCGGGCGCGGTGGTGGGTTTGATCGGTGGGGTGGCGCTGGTGGCGGCGGCTTTGTGGCTGGAGTATTGCTGCCGCGCGCCGATCGATCCGCCCGATGAAGCAGCAACTTCCTAGCTAACAGATTGGCCATGATGATCGTCAAGGTGGGGGTCCTGGTCGGAAGATCAAGCTACGCTGGCGGACATGGTTTCACCCTCCCGTAGCAGTGCTTCCCGTCGGCGACGGGTGGATGCGGGAAAGTTCTTCACCGGCTTTCTGCTTCTTCTCGGACTGGTTGCCAGCATTTTCCTGATCTTCAGTGACAACGTTCACCTCATCCGGGTGGGCCTGCTAGCGGCGCTGTGGGCGGCCGCCATCGGAGCCCTCGCTGCCACGCGTTTCCGCAGGGAAGCGGCCATCGACAAGGCCAAAGTGGGTGACCTGCAAAAGGTCTACCAACTGCAGCTGGAGCGCGAGGTTGCTGCCCGCCGCGAATACGAGCTGGGCGTCGAGCATCGGGTCCGCCACGAGGTGGGCGCCGACGCGGCGGAAATGGCGGCGCTGCGCGCCGAACTCACCGTCCTGCGCGAGAGCCTGCAGCGCCTCTTCGACGGCGACCTGCCCTTCGAGCGCCCCGCCCTGCGCGCGGATGCCGTTCGCGTCCAAGAACTTCCGAGTCGCGAGGCCGACGCGCCCACCGAGGCGGCGAACGATAACTGGCCGGAAGCCGATCCCTGGGACCCCTGGTCATCCCCCGACCAGTCCGAGGACGAGGACGATCCCCGCGCCCGCATGGCCCCCAAGATCGACCCGGCCCACCCGGAGGCCGCCGCCTTCGCCACCCCCTTCGACGACCCGGTGACCGCCGAGACCTCGATCATCACCGACGCCATGCGCGCCGACTACGAGGCCGGGCTGGCCGCCGAGGAAGCATCGGCCCCCACCCCGGCCCCCGAACCCGTACCCGCGGCGGTGACGGTCAACGGCACCTCGAACGCCACCGACACCCCGAACGGCAACGGCCAGGCCACCATTCCGCGCCTGACCCCCGACCAGGAGCACGCCACCCCGGTCGGCCGAGCGACCGCCCGCCGCCGTCGCCGCGGCGACACACCCGACCCCGAAGGCACCCAGCGCCTCTCGGTCGCCGAAATCATGGCGAATCTCAAGTCCGAGACCGCGAACTGACGCCGACCCTCTCGGGGGTTCGGGGGCGGAGCCCCCGAGAATCTCGAGGGGGTTCGGGGCAGAGCCCCGTCTCTCCCCTGGGGGTGTGGGGGCGCAGCCCCCACGAATGTCCCGGGGGTTCGGGGGCGAAGCCCCTGAGAGTCGCGAGAGTTGCCTATCCCACATCGGGTAGCTCCGGCGAATCGGCGGCGATATCCTCGCTCGGTAACGTCCGGTACCCGCAAGGCGGGACTGGAACGAACTCTGAGAGGACAAAGTGACCTCGGACAAGGATGTCTGGAGTGATCCTGCGCCCGCACGCCTGACGGTGGGAATCGTCTCGGCGGGACGTGTCGGATCCGCACTGGGCGCGGCGCTGGAGCGTGCCGGTCATGTCGTATTCGGGGTATCCGCGATTTCGGATGCCTCGCTGCGTCGTGCCGCGACTCGCCTGCCGGATTCCCAGGTCCTGCCCGCCGAGGACGTGGCATCCTGCAGCGAACTGCTGGTCCTGGCCGTGCCGGACAGCGAATTGCCCGGCCTGGTGGCCGGTTTGGCGGCGGCGAACGCGGTCCGCCCCGGCACCATCGTGGTCCACACCTCGGGCGCGAACGGCGTCGGAATCCTCGCGCCGCTGACCGCGCTGGGCGCACTGCCGCTGGCGATCCACCCGGCCATGACGTTCACCGGGCACGACGAGGACGTGTCCCGCCTGTCCAATGCCTGCTTCGGCATCACCGCCGCCGACGACATCGGTTACGCCATCGCGCAGTCTCTGGTGATCGAGATGGGCGGCGAACCGGTACGCGTCTCCGAGGAGCACCGCACCCTCTATCACGCGGCGCTCGCACACGGCAGCAACCATCTGGTGACCTTGATCGTGGACGCGGTGGAGGCCCTGCGGGCCGCCCTGTCGGGTCCGGGTCTGCTGGGTCAGCAGACCGTCGACGAGCAGCCCAACGGTCTGGCCGAGCGCGTGCTCGCCCCGCTGGTGTCGGCCGCTCTCGACAATGCGCTGCGGCGCGGCCCGGCCGCGCTGACCGGTCCGGTGGCCCGCGGCGACGTGGCCGCGGTGGCCGCGCACCTGCGTGCGCTCGAGGACCTGAATCCCCGTCTGGCCGCAGGGTATCGCGCGCTGTCGCTGCGCTCGGCCGAGCGCGTCAAGGCCGCCCCCGACCTGATCGATCTCCTGGAAGGACGCTGATGGACCCCAAGCTGATCGGTTCGTACAAGCGCGGCGAGCTGACCGTGCACCACGATCCGGCCGTCATGACCAAGGTCGTCAAGGCCCTGCGTTCGGTGGGCCGCCGGGTCGCGCTGGTGCCGACCATGGGCGCATTGCACGAGGGCCATCTGGAATTGGTCCGGCTGGCCAAGCTCACCAACACCACCGTGATCGTGTCGATCTTCGTGAATCCGTTGCAGTTCGGCGCGAACGAGGACCTCGACAAGTACCCGCGCACCCTGGACGCGGATGTGGAGCTGCTGCGCGGCGAGGGTGTCGAGCTGGTGTTCGCGCCGAGCGCCAAGGACATGTACCCGTTCGGCCCGCGCACCACCGTGCAGGCCGGTCCGTTCGGCGACATTCTCGAGGGCGCGACCCGTCCGGGTCACTTCTCGGGTGTGCTGACCGTGGTGTCGAAGCTGTTCAACATCTGCCAGCCGCACGAGGCGTTCTTCGGCGAAAAGGATTACCAGCAGCTGGCTTTGATCCGGCAGATGGTCGTCGACCTGAACATGGACGTGAAGATCGTGCCCGCCGCGACTGTCCGCGACGAGGACGGCCTGGCCAAGTCCTCGCGCAACCGCTTCCTCAGCCCCGAGGAGCGTGAGCTGGCCCTGACGCTGTCCGCGGCGCTGCTGGCCGGTCGGCACGCGGCCGGGCGCGGCCCCGAGGCCGTGCTGGAGACCGCGCAGTCCGTGCTGGATCTGGCCCCGGACATCCAGCTCGACTATCTGGCACTGCGGGGTTCGGACTTCTCCGAGGAATGGCCCACCGGCAATGCCCGTCTGCTGGTCGCGGCCCGCGTCGGCACGACGCGCCTGATCGACAATATGCCCGTTTCCATCGGCAAGCCGCTCGACGGCCTGCCCACCGTTCCCGACCAGCCTGCCCAGGCTTCTCTCTAGGAGGCGACGACGATGTTGCGCACCATGATGACGTCGAAGATCCACCGGGCCACGGTGACTCACGCCGACCTGCACTACGTGGGTTCGGTGACGGTGGACCAGGACCTGCTCGACGCCGCCGACCTGCTCGAGGGCGAGAAGGTCTCGATCGTCGACATCACCAACGGGGCCCGCCTCGAGACCTACGTGATCGCCGGTGAGCGCGGTTCGGGCGTGATCGGAATCAACGGTGCCGCAGCGCATCTCGTGCACCCGGGCGATCTGGTCATCCTCATCGCCTACGGCATGATGGACCCGGCCGAGCTGGAGAACTACGCCCCGCACGTGGTTTTCGTGGACGAGCGCAATCGTGTGATCGAGCTCGGCGCCGATCCGGCGCACGCTCCCGAGGGTTCGGACCTCATCTCCCCGCGCACGCTCTCGCTGGCCTGAGCCGCCGGCTATGTTGCTGACCATCGATGTACGCAATACCAGCATCGAGCTGGGCCTGTTCTCCGGCAGCGGGGACCACGCGAAGCTGGTGCGGCAGTGGCGGATGCACACCAATCCGCTGTTGACCGCGGATGAATTCGCGCTCCAGGTGCGCGGCCTGATCGGCGCGGACGCCGATCAGGTGGTGGGGGTTTCGGCCCTGTCCACGGTGCCGCCGGTGTTGCGTGAGCTACGCGAGATGCTTTCGCGCTATTGGGGACATGTGCCGCACGTGCTCGTGGAACCCGGTGTGCGCACGGGTATTCCACTGCTGGTGGACAATCCCAAGGAAGTCGGCGCGGACCGCATCGTGAATTGTCTTGCGGCATATCACCGTTTCCAGTCGCCGGCCATCGTGGTGGATTTCGGCACGGCGATCTGCGTGGATCTGGTTTCCGGCAAGGGCGAATTCCTGGGCGGCAGTATCGCGCCGGGGGTGGAGATTTCCACCGAGGCTTTGATCGCGCGCAGCGCGCTGCGCCGCGCGGAGTTGACCCGGCCGCGTTCGGTGGTCGGCAAGAACAGCATGGAGTGCCTGCAATCGGGCGCGATCTTCGGTTTCGCGGGCCTGGTCGACGGCCTGATCGACCGTATTCGCGATATCGAGGCGTTCTCCGGTGACGATGTGGCGGTGGTGGCGACGGGTGCGACCGCGCCGTTGATCGTGCCGGAGTCCGAGACCATCGAGCATTACGAGCCGCATCTGACCCTGGACGGGCTGCGGCTGGTGTACGAGCGCAATCAGCAGCGCCGCGCCGCCCGCGCCAGTACAGACCGGCCGGAATAAAAGTGACGCAGTCGTCGCCGGGAGCCCCTGTTGATTCCCGGCGCAGCGCTGTTAGACTCGCCGACGTGTCTTTCCGCGTGACCACCCAGGAGTGTTGTCGAGGCTAATCCGCCTCGACGGTCGTCGAGGCTTCGTATAGCCCCCGGCCAATCACACTTCTTGGAGTTTCGCTCATGCGGTCCTCTGCATTTTCCCTACCCGTCGATACCCGCGGCACCTCGCGTCTACTGCCCGAGGTCACCGAGCGGGCCACCGCCTCCGCCCTGCCGACCCGGCTGCGCCCCGCCGACCTGCTCCGTCTGACCGACGAGGGCGCGCAGGACGTGCTCGAGGGCCGCTACGACCACCTGCTGCCCGAAGACGGCCTCTGGCCCACCGAAAACCGTTGGGCGGCAAAGCTCATCGCCGACGACGAGGTGGACCTCTGGCTGATCAGCTGGACCGAGGGCAAATACACCGAACTGCACGATCACGCCGGCTCGCTGGGCGCGCTGACCGTATTGTCGGGCGCCCTTTCCGAATTCCGCTGGAACGGCCGGGAATTGCGCCGCCGCACCCTCACCGCGGGTGATCAGGCCTCTTTCCCGCTCGGCTGGGTGCACGACGTGGTGCGCGCTCCCGCCGAGGAAGCCGGCATCACCGGCCCGCTGAATCCGACCCTCAGCGTGCACGCCTATTCACCGCCGCTGACGGCCATGTCCTATTACGAGGTCACCGGCCACGGCACCCTGCGGCGCACCCGTTCCGTCCTCACCGACCAGCCCGAAGGCGAACTCGAATGACCCACTTGACGATCGACGGCATGCTCGCCCACGCCCGTCAGCAGCTGCGCCGCCTGCTCCCGATCGAAATTCCGGCCGCCATCGCGCGCGGCGCGATTCTGGTGGATATTCGCCCGCAGGCGCAGCGCCTGCGCGAGGGCACCCTGCCGGGCGCGCTGGTGATCGAGCGAAATGTGCTGGAATGGCGTTTGGATCCCTCCAGCAGCGCGCGTTTGGCCTTGGCCGACCACCACGACATCGAATGGATCATCGTCTGCTCGGAGGGCTACACCTCCAGCCTGGCGGCCGCCTCTCTGCAGCAGCTCGGCCTGCGCCGCGCCACCGACCTCGAGGGCGGATATCAGGCGTTGAAAGCGGCCGGTCTGCTGACCGTCGCGGCCTCGGCACCGCACTTCGAGCGTGAGGTCGCCACCCTCGCTTGGCTCTGAGGGTTTGTTGCTGCGGGCGGCGGAAAAAAGCAATTCCGGCGCAAGCTAGTCTTGAGACTCGTGAGCACCTCCACTCCCTCTTCTCCCGCAGGCAACCCCGTTCCCGCTGCGCAAAAGCGTGCCGCGGCTCCCGTCGTGGAACACGACGTGCCGGAGCAGATGCGGATTCGCCAGGAGAAGCGTGAGCGGTTGCTGGCGGAGGGCCGCGAGGCTTATCCGGTGGTGGTGAACCGCACCCACACGCTCGCCGAAATTCGCGCCGCGTATCCGGAGCTCGAGGCCGATACCCAGACCGGCCAGCTGGTTGGGATTGCCGCCCGCGTCATTTTCGTCCGTAATACCGGCAAGCTGTGTTTCGCCACCCTCCAGGAGGGCGACGGCACCAAGCTGCAGGCGATGATCAGCCTCAACGGTGTCGGCGCGGACGCCCTGGCGGCCTGGAAGGCCGATGTCGACCTCGGTGATTTCGTGTACGTGCACGGTGAGGTGATCGCCTCGCGCTCCGGCGAATTGAGCGTCATGGCCGATGCGTGGGAGATGGCGGCGAAGTCGCTGCGCCCGCTGCCGGTCGCGCACAAGGAGATGAACGAGGAGTCGCGGGTCCGGCAGCGCTATGTCGACCTGATCGTGCGCCCGGAGGCCCGGGAGATGGCCCGCACCCGCGTCGCCGCCGTGCGCGCGCTGCGAAACGCGTTGGAGCGCAGGGGATTCCTCGAGGTGGAAACCCCGATGCTGCAGACCATCCACGGCGGCGCGGCCGCGCGCCCGTTCAGCACCCACTCCAATGCGCTCGATATGGAGCTGTTCCTGCGTATCGCGCCGGAACTGTTCCTGAAGCGTTGCGTGGTGGGCGGCATCGAGAAGGTCTTCGAGATCAACCGGAACTTCCGCAACGAGGGCGCCGACTCGACCCATTCGCCCGAGTTCGCAATGCTGGAAACCTACGAGGCGTACGGCACCTACGACGATTCCGCGACCATGATGCGGGAATTGATCCAGGAAGTCGCGCAGGAGGTGTACGGCACGCAGGTGGTGACACTCGCGGACGGCACCGAATACGATCTGTCCGGCGAGTGGACGACCGTCGAGATGTACCCGTCGCTGTCGGAGTCGATCGGTGTGGAGGTCACGCCGGAAACGACGGTCGAGGAATTGCTGGCACTCGCCGATCGGGTCGGTCTGGAAATTCCGCAGGGTAAGGGCTATGGCCACGGCAAACTGGTCGAGGAGTTGTGGGAGCACGTCTACGGTGACAAGCTCTACGCCCCGACTTTCGTGCGCGACTTCCCGGTGGAGACTTCGCCGCTGACGCGTCAGCATCGGAGCAAGCCCGGGGTTACCGAGAAGTGGGACCTGTACGTGCGCGGCTTCGAACTGGCCACCGGCTATTCGGAACTCGTGGATCCGGTCATCCAGCGTGAACGTTTCGTGGATCAAGCGCGTTTGGCCGCGGCCGGTGACGACGAAGCCATGCGTCTGGACGAGGACTTCCTCGCCGCGATGGAGCACGGTATGCCCCCCACAACCGGAACGGGTATGGGTATCGATCGTTTGCTGATGGCCCTGACTGGCCACGGAATCCGGGAAACGATACTCTTTCCAATTGTGCGTCCAGCCGCCCGATAGTTCTCCGGATTGCATTTCCGGGGCAGTTTCTGGGACTATCGGAATTAGCGGTATTCTGGCGTCGGGTAATCGGCCTGACTATGCGGGTCGCACGATTTCGAGAGGACGTTCATCTCATGGCAAAGAAGGTCACCGTTAGCTTGATCGACGATGTCGACGGTGAGTCCATCGCGGACGAGACCATCGAGTTCGCAATCGATGGCGTCTCGTACGAGATCGACTTGTCGACGGAGAATGCGGCCAAGCTGCGGGAGGGTCTGGACGGTTGGGTTTCCGCCGCTCGGCGCGTGAGCGGCCGCCGTCGCACCAAGGTGGCCGGTACTCCGGCCGCCGGCCCGAAGAACCGGGTTTCGATCGATCGCGAACAAAGCGCGGCCATTCGTGAATGGGCGCGCCGGAATGGGCACAAGGTGTCCGCTCGTGGCCGTATCTCGGCCGACATCACCGAGGCTTACAACAAGGCCGCCTCTAAGAACTAGTTGTCCGACTAGTCGCCGATTCGACTGCCGTCCGGGTGTTCGTGCGTACCCGGGCGGCAGTGGTTTATTCATACGCTTTGCGTATAACCGGTGGCTCGGGCTCGAGCAGTTTCGCGGGCTCCGGTGTGGGGGTATCAATCCTGCTCTACGATCGTGGGCTGGTGGGCTCGGCACGATCTTGCTAGTGCACGGGGTGGCCAGGCACCATTGAAACGTGCGGACGTCACTGGCTGGATGTAGAGAAGAGGTATCGGCGCAGTGACCGCTTTCCACGGTTCTTTCCTCCGAGTCAAGGATCAAGAGGGGCGCCAGCACGAGCTGATGTTGTCCCCTGACCAGCCGCGCATCACCATCGGGCGCTCGCCGCAGGCGGATCTGTCGCTGTTCTGGGATGTCGAGGTCTCGCGCCTGCACGCCACCGCCGAGTATCTGGGCGCGCACTGGACCATCGTCGACGACGGTCTTTCTCGCAACGGCACTTTCATCAACGGGGATCGACTGGTCGGGCGGCATCGGCTGCAGCCGGGCGATGTCATCCGGATGGGCACCTCGCGGGTCACCTTCCACGACTTCAGCGGCGCCGCAGGCGATGTCACGCAGACCTCCACCGGCGGTCTCCCGACTCTGCGCTCGCTCACCGAAACTCAGCGCTCGGTCCTGATCGCCCTGTGCCGCCCGCTGCGCGGCAATGACGGATTCGCCTCGCCCGCCTCGAATCAGCAGATCGCGGCGGAGCTGTTCCTGAGCGTCGACGCCATCAAGACGCACCTGCGCGCGCTGTTCGCCAAGTTCGGCGTCGAGGATCTCCCGCAGAACCAGAAGCGGGTCCGGCTGGCCAATCTGGCCATGCAATCCGGCGTGATCTCCGAGCGCGATCTCTGATCCTGGTACCGCCCGTACCTGTTGGACCCCTGCGCATGCGTGCGAGCTTCTGAGCCATGGGTTTCCGTGCCCGGCGGCAGTTGACTGGATGTAGTTGATCGCCCGGGAGAACACGGGTGGCAGATCCAGTCAGGAGAGAACGATGTTCGCATTCCGCACCGCCGCACTCGTGGCGGCGACGCTGAGCACCGGGCTGATCGCCGGTGTTTTCTACGCCTACGCGACCTCGGTGATGGGGGCGCTCGGACAGTCCGACGACAAGACCTTCGTCGATGTCATGCAGAAGATCAACGTGGTGATCATCAACCCGTGGTTCATGCTCGGCTTCATGGGCACCGTCGGGTTCACGGTGCTGGCCGCCGCGCTGCACCTGGGTAAGGACAACCGCACCACGCTGATCTGGATCGGTGTCGCGCTGTTGCTCAATATCATCGCCTTCTGCGTCACGTCGGGTCTGAACGTGCCGCTCAACAACCAGCTCGCGAACGCCGGTGACGTGAGCCAGATCGGTGATCTGGCGGCGGTCCGGCACCAGTTCGAAAGCTCGTGGGTGGCTTGGAATGTCGTCCGCGCGGTCATTCACACCCTGGCGTTCCTGGTGCTGACCGGTGCGCTGTTCGTGGCGGGCATGCAGCACGCCAAGGCGAGCGCGGTGGTGCAGGCGGCCCCGGCGGCGTCGGCCTGGCCCTTCCCGGTGCAGCCCGGTTTCCTTCCCACGCCGTCGCTGACCCCGGCCCAGCAGTTCGCCCCGCAGCCCGGATTCGGTTCCGGTCAGCAGTAATTCGCCCGGCGTCCGGCGGTGGCCGGGACCCGTTGTGCGGCTTCGCAAGCCGCCTGCGAGTCCCGGCCACCGCCGTTTTCCTGCACCTGAACCTGTTTCAGAACTTACTCGTCAGTATTCCATCCCTCGTGCTTGTTTCCAGTTTAGGTTGCAGGAACGCGTTCTAATTTGGGAGGGAACATGAGAAGGATGCCCATGCGCCGAACGCCGGGATCGCTGCTGATCATGGCGGTTCTGGCGATACTCGGGATCGCAACGAGCGGCACCGCCCGAGCGGAATACCCGGTCACTTTCAACTTCTTCGCGGGCATCCCCTACGAGCTCACCAATCCCGGCGGCTCCTTGCCCGGGGCCAACGACTGGTCCTGCAAACCCACTGCCGCGCACCCCGATCCGGTGGTGTTGATCCACGGCACCGCCGGCGGCGCGCAGACCAACTGGGGCGCCTACGCCCCCATGCTCGCCAACGCGGGCTACTGCGTCTACTCGCTGACCTACGGCAGCCTGGACGTGCCGTGGCCGCTCTCGGCCATGGGCGGCATGAAGCCCATCCCCGAAAGCGCCGGGCAGCTGGCCGCTTTCGTGAACCGGGTGCTGGCCGCCACCGGCGCGGGCAAGGTGGACTTCGTGGCCCACTCGCAGGGCAATACCGTCGGCGACTACTACATCAAACGCCTCGGCGGGCACGGCAAGGTCGACAAGTTCGTCGCCATCGCCCCGCCCTGGCTGGGCATCATGGGCGATCAGATGAACGTGATCCGCACCTTCGGCAAGCAGCTGGGCGCGACCGCCGATCAGGTCGACAACCTGGCCGCGGTGGGCGTCATCTGCGCGGCCTGCCCCGAGATGCTCGGCAACTCCTCGTTCATCAACGACCTCAACGCCGACGGCGTCTATGACCCGACCGTCACCTACACCAACCTGGCCTCCAACTTCGACGAGGGCGTCTGGCCGTCCATCGCGCTGGTGTCCGCGCCCAATGCCACCAATGTCCTGATGCAGGACGGTTGCCCCGTCGACTACTCCGACCATCTCGCCATCGCCGGCAGCCACCGCGCGGCCATGGTCGCCCTCAACGCTCTCGACCCCGCGCACCGGAATCCGGTGCCGTGTGAGTTCGTTCCACCCTTCACCGGGTAGCGGTTCCCGGGCTGACCGGCCTGTTCGCTGTGGGCGTAGCGGAATCGGAAACGGTCTGCGCAACTGCCCCGTTATGAGTGAATGAGTCGTACTGAGGCCGGTTCGCAATAGGGTGGACGGACGACGTGCGTGACCCCCGGCAACTAGAGTGGAGTCGGGGGATGCAACCCCAGGGCTTCATGGCAGGCTGGCGACCAGAAGGGCAGCACAGGGTCTGAAGCGCCGGATGCCTTTGATGGCGGAGCAGGAGAGTGAGGGAGCGATGTTCGAGAGGTTCACCGACCGCGCGCGGCGGGTCGTTGTCCTGGCCCAAGAAGAGGCCCGGATGCTCAACCACAACTACATCGGCACCGAGCACATCCTGCTGGGCCTGATTCACGAGGGCGAGGGTGTCGCGGCGAAGTCGCTGGAATCCCTGGGCATCTCGTTGGAGGGTGTGCGGTCGCAGGTCGAGGAGATCATCGGGCAGGGCCAGCAGGCGCCGTCCGGTCACATCCCCTTCACCCCGCGCGCCAAGAAGGTGCTGGAGCTGTCGCTGCGTGAGGCGCTGCAGCTCGGTCACAACTACATCGGCACCGAGCACATTCTGCTCGGCCTGATCCGTGAGGGTGAGGGCGTCGCGGCGCAGGTGCTGGTCAAGCTGGGCGCGGATCTCAACCGCGTGCGGCAGCAGGTCATTCAGCTGCTGTCGGGCTACCAGGGCAAGGAGCCGGTCGAGGGCTCGGGTCAGCGCGGCGAGACGGGCACCCCGTCGACCTCGCTGGTGCTGGACCAGTTCGGCCGCAACCTGACCCAGGCCGCCCTCGAGGGCAAGCTCGACCCGGTCATCGGCCGCTCGAAGGAAATCGAGCGCGTGATGCAGGTGCTGAGCCGCCGTACCAAGAACAACCCGGTCCTGATCGGTGAGCCCGGCGTCGGTAAGACCGCCGTCGTGGAGGGTCTCGCCCAGGCCATCGTCAACGGCGAGGTGCCGGAGACGCTCAAGGACAAGCAGCTCTACACCCTCGACCTGGGTTCCCTGGTCGCGGGCAGCCGCTACCGCGGTGATTTCGAGGAGCGCCTGAAGAAGGTGCTCAAGGAGATCAACACCCGCGGCGACATCATCCTGTTCATCGACGAGCTGCACACCCTGGTGGGTGCGGGCGCGGCCGAGGGCGCGATCGACGCGGCCTCGATCCTGAAGCCGAAGCTGGCTCGTGGTGAGCTGCAGACCATCGGTGCGACCACCCTCGACGAGTACCGCAAGTACATCGAGAAGGATGCCGCGCTGGAGCGTCGTTTCCAGCCGGTGCAGGTGGGCGAGCCGACGGTCGAGCACACCATCAACATCCTCAAGGGTCTGCGCGACCGCTACGAGGCGCACCACCGGGTTTCGATCACCGATGGCGCTCTGGTCGCGGCGGCTACCCTCGCGGACCGCTACATCAACGACCGCTTCCTGCCGGACAAGGCGATCGACCTCATCGACGAGGCGGGCGCGCGCATGCGCATCCGCCGGATGACCGCACCGCCGGACCTGCGCGAATTCGACGACAAGATCGCCGAGGCGCGCCGGGAGAAGGAGTCCGCGATCGACGCGCAGGACTTCGAGAAGGCCGCGCGCCTGCGCGACAAGGAGAAGCAGCTCGTCGCCAAGCGGGCCGAGCGCGAAAAGCAGTGGCGCTCCGGTGATCTGGACGTCGTGGCCGAGGTCGACGACGAGCAGATCGCGGAAGTGCTGGCCAACTGGACCGGTATCCCCGTCTTCAAGCTCACCGAGGAGGAGACCACCCGTCTGCTCCGCATGGAGGACGAGCTGCACAAGCGGATCATCGGCCAGGAGGACGCGGTCAAGGCCGTCTCCAAGGCCATCCGCCGTACCCGCGCCGGTCTGAAGGATCCGAAGCGTCCGTCGGGCTCGTTCATCTTCGCCGGTCCGTCCGGTGTCGGTAAGACCGAGCTGTCGAAGGCGCTGGCGAACTTCCTGTTCGGCGAGGACGACGCGCTCATCCAGATCGACATGGGCGAGTTCCACGACCGCTTCACCGCGTCGCGTCTGTTCGGTGCCCCTCCGGGCTACGTCGGCTACGAAGAGGGCGGCCAGCTCACCGAGAAGGTGCGCCGGAAGCCGTTCTCCGTGGTGCTGTTCGACGAGATCGAGAAGGCCCACCAGGAGATCTACAACACCCTGTTGCAGGTCCTCGAGGATGGTCGTCTCACCGACGGTCAGGGTCGCACGGTCGACTTCAAGAACACCGTGCTGATCTTCACCTCGAACCTCGGCACCTCCGACATCTCGAAGGCGGTCGGCCTCGGCTTCGCCCAGAGCAATGTCGAGGGCTCGAACTACGAGCGGATGAAGCTCAAGGTCAACGACGAGCTGAAGAAGCACTTCCGGCCGGAGTTCCTCAACCGCATCGACGACGTGATCGTGTTCCACCAGCTGACCCAGGATCAGATCATCCAGATGGTCGACCTGATGATCGGCCGCGTCGCCAAGCAGCTGAAGAACAAGGACATGGAGATCGAGCTGGCTCCGCAGGCCAAGAGCCTGCTGGCCAAGCGCGGTTTCGACCCGGTCCTGGGCGCCCGCCCGCTGCGTCGCACCATTCAGCGCGAGATCGAGGACCAGCTGTCGGAGAAGATCCTCTTCGGCGAGCTCGGTGCCGGTCAGGTCGTCGTGGTCGACGTCGAGGGCTGGGACGGCGAAGGCCAGGGCGAGAACGCGAAGTTCACGTTCACCGCCAAGGCCAAGCTGACCAAGAAGTCGGACGCTCCCGCCGAGGACGCCCCGGTCGCCGCCCTCGCGGGTGACGCCCCGGCCGCCGCCAGCGGCGAGTAAAGGCTCAGCGAGACAACGGAAGCCCCGCTCTCCCCTTCGGGAGGGCGGGGCTTTCGCCATGTGCGGCAGGAAAATCGGTGGCGCTGCGCTCTCGGTGTCGAGGATGCTCGGGTGAATCGACCGAAAGGCTCAAGCGCAGAGAGGTGGAGCGATGCTCACCGACGTTCAGCTCGCCTCCTTCGTCTGCGACGGATTCGTCAAGGTCGAGGGAGCCTTCTCCGCCGAGACCGCCGCCGCGGGCCGCGAGATCCTCTGGCGGGCAACCGGATGCAATCCCGAGGATCCGTCCACCTGGACCAGTCCGGTGATCCGGCTCTGGGATCACGCCGAGGAGCCGTTCGCGACGGCGGTCACCGCCCCGCCCTTGCTGGCGGCCTACGACCAGCTGGCCGGCCCCGGCCGCTGGTTGCCCCGCAAGACGCTGGGCAGCTGGCCGATTCGCTTCCCGAGTCCGGAGGAGCCCGGGGATGCGGGCTGGCATGTCGATGTCAGCTTTCCCGGCGGCGCGGACCGTGACGACTTTCTGAGCTGGCGCGTGAACGTCTTCTCGCAGGGCCGCTCCCTGCTGATGCTGTTCCTGTTCTCCGATATCGATGTCGACGATGCCCCGACCCGGATTCGAGTGGGCTCGCATCAGCGGCTGGCGCAGGAGTTGGCGCCGTTCGGTATCGAGGGCACCACCATGTTCGATCTGGCCGACTTCTACACCGCCACCACGGATCTCCCGGAGGCGCTTGCCACCGGCCGGGCGGGCGATGTGTACCTGTGCCACCCGTTCCTGATCCACGCCGCCCAGCCCAATCGGATCGGGCGCCCGCGATTCATGGCCCAGCCGCCGCTGCTGTCGCGGGAGCCTTGCGTGCTCGACCGGCCCGACGGCGCGTATTCACCGGTGGAGCAGGCCATCCGGCGGGGTCTGGAGCTGGACGCGGTCCGCTGACTACGTGCGGCGGCGTACGCCGGATGTGTTCTCCGGACGGATGATTCGCGCTCGCGCACGGCGCAGGGTGGAGTCATGGAACTCGGACTGCATCTCACGAACTTCGCCATGGACACCCCGTCGGAACTGATCGGACCGCGCCTGGCCGAGGTGGTCGCCACGGCGGAGGCGAGTGGATTCTCGCTCATCGCCGTGGGCGATCACCTGTGGCAGAGCCCGTGGCTGGGGCGGGTGGAACAGAATGTGCTGGAGGCGTATTCGACGCTGTCGTTCATCGCCGCGCACACCTCCCGGGTGCAGCTGACCGCGCTGGTGTCGGGTGTGCACTATCGGCATCCGGCCATGCTCGGCAAACTGGTCACCACGCTGGACGTGCTGTCCGGCGGCCGGGCCTGGCTCGGAGTGGGCGCGGGCACCTCCACCGGGGACGTGGAGGGCTACGGGCTGCCGTTCCCGCCGCTGCGCGACCGTTTCGACATGCTGGAGGAGCTGCTGTGGATCTGCGATGCCATGTGGACCGATGCGCGCGGCAGCGAGGAACCCGTGCTGGGCAAGCATTTTCAGGTGCGGCGACCGTTGAACGCCCCGCAGGCCGTGCGGGTCTCGCCGCGGCGGCAGCGCCCGCCGATCCTCATCGGTGGTGACGGCGAGAAGCGCACGCTGCCGTTGGTGGCGCGCTACGCGGACGTCGCGAGCCTGCGGCCCGGCCCGGATCTGCCCGCCAAGATCGCACTGCTGAACCGGATGTGCGAGGAGATCGGGCGCGACCCGGCCAAGATTCGCAAGAGCTGCGTGTTCACCTTCGATCCCGGCCCGGACGGCGGGGGCGCGGGACAGCTGCTGGGGCAGCTGAAGTGGCTGTCGGACATGGGCATCGATCTGGTCATCGGCCGGGTGGCGGGCGTCGACGACCTGACACCGCTGGAAGTGATGGGCCGCGAGGTGATTCCCGCGGCCGCCGAATTCGGCCGCTGAGCCGCTGCGGCCGGATGACTTGGGCTGCAAGGAAAACACCCGGTGGGCCATAAGCGGCCGCGCGTACGGTCGGCGGCGTCCGTATGTCTCAGCCTCGGGGGCTCCATGACCAATCCAGATTCGACCTTGATCGCCGTGCTGGTGGATCGTTCCGGATCCATGCAATCCATCAAGACCGATACCGAGGGCGGTTTCGCCGCCTATCTCGACCAGCAGCGCGAGGTGCCCAAACAGATCGAGGTGACGCTGGCGCAGTTCGATACCGAATACGAACTGGTGTACGCGAATCGGCCGCTGGCGCAGGTGCCGCCGATGCAGTTGCAGCCGCGCGGGATGACGGCGCTCTACGACGCGGTCGGCCGCCTGGTCACCGATGTGGGCACCGAGCTCGCGGCCCGCGCGGAGCACGAGCGCCCGGGAACGGTCATCGTCGTGATCCTCACCGACGGGCACGAGAACTCCAGCCGCGAATGGAGTCACTCGGCGGTGAAGTCCCTGATCACCCAGCAGCAGGACGTCTGGAACTGGCACTTCCTGTTCCTGGGCGCGAACATGGACGCCGTCGAGATCGGCACCAAGATGGGCTTCTCGCCGAAGGATTCGCTGACGTATTCGGCCGGCTCGGAGGGCGTTTCGCGGGCCTTCCGGGCGGCCTCGGCGTCGTCGGCCCGCAAGCAGGCCTCCGCGTACCGCCGCTACGAGGACCCGGGCTTCAGTCCGCAGGAGCGCCGCGACGCGAATCCGGACGCCTGATCACTCCTGCCAGCCGGGGCGGACCAGCCCCGACTCGTAGGCCATGACGACCAGTTGAGTCCGGTCGCGCGCACCGAGTTTCACCAGGATCCGGCTGACGTGGGTGCGTGCGGTGGCCGGGCTCATGTAGAGCCGGTCGGCGATCTCGGCATTGGTGAGGCCCTCGGCGACCAGGATCATGACCTCGCGTTCGCGGTCGGTCAGTTCCGAGAAGGTCGCGGTGGGAGCGGGTTTGGCGTGGGCGGCGAATTCCGCGACGAGGCGCTTGGTGACGCTGGGGGACAGCAGTGCGTCGCCGCCCGCGACCACCCGGACGGCCTTGATGAGGTCGGCGGGTTCGGTGTGCTTGACCAGGAAGCCGGTCGCGCCCGCCCGCATCGCCTCGAAGACGTACTCGTCGAGCTCGAAAGTCGTCAGCACCACCACCTTCACCGCGGCCAGGGCCGGGTCGGCGGCGATGGCACGGGTGGCGGCCAGGCCGTCGAGGACGGGCATGCGGATATCCATGAGGACCACGTCGGGCACGAGCGTGCGCGCCAATTCGACGGCCTGCTCGCCATTGTCGGCCTCGCCCGCCACCTCGATGCCGTCCTGCGCCGCGAGCAGCGCGGCGAAACCCGCGCGCACCAGCGCCTGATCGTCGGCGATCACCACCCGGATGCTCATCACGCCGCCGGTTCCGGCCGGGCCAGATGGGTGGGCAGCCGCGCGGTCACCCGGAATCCGCCGTCGGCCTTGGGTTCGGCGGAGAGGTTGCCGCCCAAGGCATATGCGCGCTCGGTCATGCCGGTGATGCCGTGCCCGCCGGTCGGCGACTGCGGGGCGGGTTGCCGGGTGGGCCGGGTGTTGTCGATGGTGAGGTTCAGCCGTTCGGCCGAATAGTGCACGGTGACAAGCACACTCGCGCCTGGCGCGTGCCGCACCACATTCGTCAGCGACTCCTGCACGATGCGGGCGGCGGCCACGTCCACCACCGCGGGCAGCCGCCGTGGCCCACCCGTGACCATGGTGTGCACCACCAGCCCCGCCGCGCGGGCCGGGCCGGTCAGCTTGTCGAGATCGGTGATACCGATGGTGGGCGTGGTGGGCGCGGCCACGGTGGCGGTGCCGCCGCGAATCGAGCGCAGCAGCGCGTTCACCTCGCCGAGGGCGTCCTTGCTGGCGGTCTTGATGGCGGCCAGCGCGGTCGCGGCCTGTTCGGGCTTGCGGTCGAACAGTTCCAGCGCGACCGAGGACTGCACATTGATCAGCGACAGGCTGTGCGCGAGCACATCGTGCAGTTCGCGCGCGATGGCCAGGCGCTCCTCGGTGACCCGCTGCTCGCGCTCGGCGGATTCCAGTGCGCGCTCGGCCTGTTCGCGCTCCCGCTCGGCCTGCTCGTTGCGCCGTGCCGCCTCGGCCCGCTGCTGGTACGCGGTGATGGCGGCGCGCCGCTGACGCATGCCCTCCGCACCGGCCGCGAGCACGAAAAGCCATGCGAGCAAGCCGAATTCCTGCCACGTGCCGGTGTGGTACCCGCGCCAGTCCGGCACCGGCCACACCATGAGCAGGTAGCCCACCGCGACGAACGGGTAGGTGTACCAACGGGATCCGTTGACGGCGGCGCACAGGAACGCGACGATGAGCGACAAGAAGATCGGCCCGTAGCCGTAGCCCGCCAGCAGGTAGGCGACCGCGGCGGCGAGCGTTCCGTAGAACACCGGCAGCGGGTATCGGTGACGCAGGACCAGCAGGACCGGACCGGTCACGAGCAGCAGGTATCCGAAAACGTCGAGCTCACGCGGCACGTTCTGGTGGTGGTTGGCCAGGGTTCCGAACCCGAGTTGGATCGCCCCCACCGCCACTGCCGGGAGCACGTCGCGCCGCCCGAACCTTCCCCCGCGTTCGTCCATAGCTGCACCGTAGCGCCGTCTGCGGGCGGCGGCATCGTGTCGCGGCGAAATACGTCTAGATACGTATAGCCGATCACGCGCCGCGACGGATTATTTCCGAAGGGCGAGGGCGGATCGTTGGATTCATGAACGAAGCGATCGTGGTCACCGACCGGCTGACCAAACGCTACGGCTCCCACACCGCCGTGGACGCCGTGAGCATGAGCGTCCGCCGCGGCGAGATCTACGGATTCCTGGGCCCGAACGGGGCGGGCAAGACCACCACGCTGCGCATGCTGGTCGGATTGATCCGCCCCTCCGCCGGGACCGCCACGGTGGTCGGCACTCGGCCCGGCGATCCGGATGCCTTGCGCCGCATGGGCGTTCTCATCGAGGGCCCCGGCTTCTACCCGTATCTCTCGGGCCGCGACAACCTGCGCGTGCTGGCCCGCTACCGGGGTGTCGGCGACGACGCGGTCGACGACGCCCTGCGCCGGGTCGCGCTCAGCGGCCGTGGCAAGGACAAGTTCCGCACCTACTCCCTGGGCATGAAACAGCGGCTCGGCGTCGCGGCCGCCCTGCTGGGCAGTCCTGATCTGCTGATTCTCGATGAACCCACCAATGGCCTGGATCCGGCCGGCATGGCCGAGATGCGGGAACTCATCACCGGACTCGCCGCCGACGGGCACACCGTGGTGCTGTCCAGTCACCTGCTCAGTGAGGTGCAGGAGATCTGTGATCGCGTCGGCGTCATCTCCGGCGGGCGGCTGCTGACCGAGTCCACGGTGCGGGAATTGCGCGGCACCGCATCACTTCTCGTGCGGGCCGAGCCGCTGAGTGTCGCCTTCCCGGCGGTGCGGTCGGTGGTGGGGGAGCGCGGAGCCCTGTTGACCGCCGCCGGAATTCGCATCGACGCGGGCGCGGCGCAGGCCCCGATGGTGGCGCGGGCCGTGATCGAGGCGGGCGCTGATCTGCTGGAGCTGCGCAGCGACGAGAAGTCCTTGGAAGAAGTCTTTTTCGAGATGACGGAGACCGCGAAATGAGAGATCTGATCGCCAGCACCCGGGCCGAACTGCTGCGCCTGCGCGGCTGGCCCGCCTTCTGGATCGTGCTCGGCACCTGGATCCTGCTGAATCTGACCTTCGCCTACCTGTTCAACTACCTGGCCTATACGACCGGCAGCGCCACCCGGATGTCCAACGGGCTGCCGCGCGAGCTGCTCATGCAGCAGATGTTGCCGTCGTCGGTGCCGGAGGTGTTCACCCAGGGCATGGCCATGTTCGGGGGTGCGCTCATGCTGGTGCTCGGCGCGCTGGCGGTGGGCAGCGGCTACGGCTGGGGTAGTTGGAAAACCGCTCTCACGCAAGGGCCTTCGCGGGTGCACGTGATCGGCGCGGTGGTGCTGAGCCTGGCGCTGACGGTGGTGGCGCTGGTCGTGGTCGCCTTCGTGGTGGACACCGGTGTCGCCGCGCTCATCGCCGGGACCAAGGGGCAATCTCTGGCACTGCCTTCGGTCGGGCGGATCCTGCTCGGAATCGGCTCGGGCACAGCGATTCTGGGCATGTGGACGCTCGCGGGCGCACTGATCGGCGCGATCGCCCGGGGACCCGCGCTGGCGGTCGGCCTGGGCCTGGTGTGGGTGCTGGTGGTGGAGAACCTGTTACGTGGCGTGGCGGGGATCTTCGCGCCCATCCGGGCGGTCACCGATCATCTGCCGGGCACGGCCGCCGGTTCCCTCGCGGGTTCGCTGCGCACGGTGAGCGGCCCGGCCACCCCAGGCGTGCTGGACATCCTGTCCCGCCCGGCGTCGCTGCTGGTGCTGGCCGCCTACGCGCTGGCGTTCGCGGCGGGCACGATCTGGTTGATCCGCCGCCGCGACATGGTGTGAATCAGCCTGCGGCAGTGCCGATCAGGCCGCTGAAGGGCCCAGTACGCCTGCCGCCAGCCGCGCGAGCGCGGACTCGATCTCCGTGGAGGTCAGTCCGCGCTCCCGCTGGTGCCGGTAGACCTCCGCGGCGAGCGGCGCGAGCAGCGGGTCGACGAGCGAATCGGGCTGCGGCACACCGGCCGCGACCAGCAGCGAGCGCACGTGCACCGCCCAGAATTGGTAGGCCCCGGTGCGGAAGCGCGCACCCCCGGTCTCCGCGCCGAGCACCAGATGGGCATGGGTGTCCAGCAATTCGAGCATCGCGGCGTAGAACGCGGCCAAGCGCTCGGCGGGCGGCGCACCCGGCCCGAGCGGCGGCGCGCCGCGCAGCAGCTGTTCCTGGAGTGCCCGCTCGTGTTCGTCGAGCAGGGCGACGGCGATCGAACCGACATCCGGATACCGCCGATACAGCGTCCCCCGGCCCACCCCGGCGGCCTTGGCGACGTCGTCCATGGTGACGGTGCGCGGATCGCGGGTCGCGAACAACTCCGCCGCGGCCGCCAGCACCTTGGCCCGGTTGCGGGCCGCGTCGGCGCGTTCGACGGGTGCGGGCTGCTCGCCGAGCAGCGGTAGGGCGGGGGTGTCCATGCAGCTCACTGTAGCCTCCGAGGAATAAGTGGACATTGTGTCCGGTTGTGGATTAGCGTAGCCCACGTAAACGGACAGAACGTCCACTTGATTGGAGACCCGGCCATGACCACCCTGCTGCACCTCGACGCCAGCGCCCGCCGCACTTCGGTCAGCCGCCTGCTCGGCGCGACTTTCGCCGAAGCCTGGCGCGCCGAACACCCCGACGGCCGCTACGTGCACCGCGACCTGGCCGCCGACCCGATCCCCTTCATCGACGAGGGTTGGACCGAACTGTGCGACCGCGTGCTCGCCCACGGCAGCACCGACCTCGACGGACTGGCGGACCTCGTGGATTCGCCTGCGCAGCAACGCTCCTGGGAGATCGTCGAGCCGCTGCTGACCGAGGTTCGCGCCGCCGACGTCGTCCTGATCGGCACCCCGATGTACAACTACTCGATCCCCGCGAGCCTCAAGGCGTGGCTGGACCAGATCACCTTCCCGCGAATGTCGCTGGCCCCCACCCGTTTCGTGGTGGTCACCGCCCGCGGCGGCGCATACACGCCGGGCGCGCCCAAGGCGATCTACGACTATCAGGAGCGCTACCTGCGCGACTTCTTCGCGGGGCACTTCGCCGTCACCGACACGGTTTTCGTCAACGCCGAACTGGTCAACTCGCGCCACGATCCGGCGATGGCACACCTGCGCGACAAGCACGACGCGTCCTACGCCGCCGCTCTCGCCGCCGTCCGCGCCCTCGGTAAGGAGTACTGAAATGAACTGGCTCGTACTGGCTCTGGCCGGCGTGGTGGAGATCGCGTGGTCGCAGTCCATCAAGCCGACGCAGAATTTCACCAAGCCGCTGCCGACCCTGATCTGCTTCGTGCTCGCGGCGGTCGCGGTGTACCTGCTCTCCTACGCCATGCAGTCGCTGCCGGTGGGCACGGCCTACGCCATCTTCACCGGCATCGGCGCGGTCGGCGCGATCGCGCTCGGCATCGTGATCCAGAAGGATCCGCTCAGCGCGGGCCGGGTGCTGGCGCTGTCCATGATCATCGGCGGCATCGTACTGGCTCGGGTCACCAATCCCGAGTGACGGCGGTCGCGGCCGGTATCGTGCTCGCGCATGGACGTCGCCCCGATTCGGCCGCCGGATCTGTCTTCGCGCCCCTTCTTCCTGGGGGTGGAGCGCATCATGGCGGCCTCGCCCGACGAGCTCTACCGCATGTGCACCCGGCAACTCGGACTCTGGTTCGCCGACCCGGGATCGGTGCTCATGCACCGGCCCGCGGTGAACGAGACGTTCTTCTTCACCGCCGGTGGCGGTCGCCCGCACTACGGACGCTTCCTGCGCCTGGTGCCCGACCGCCTCATGGAAACGACCTGGGTGACCGGCGAGGGCGGCACCGAGGGCGCGGAAACCGTTCTCACCATTGAGATCTCACCCCACGGCGCGGGCAGCGCCCTGCTGCTGACGCATGCCGGGTTCCCGAACGCCGCCGCCCGCGACCGCCACGAGCAAGCCTGGCCGACCGTGCTCGAACAACTCGATCAGCGCGCCACCGCATCCGTCTGAGCGGAGTAGGTTCGAGCCCGTACCGCACCGAATTCTTCGAAAGGACAGTGATGCCCACACGTAGCGCGCGTACCTCGTGGTCCGGCGGCCTGCAGGACGGTTCCGGTCAGGTCGAGCTGGTCAGCTCGGGCGTCGGCAAGTACGACGTCTCGTTCCCGAAGCGCGCCGCCGACGACGCCGACGGCACCACCAGCCCGGAGGAGCTCATCGCCGCGGCGCACTCCTCCTGCTACTCGATGGCCCTCTCGGGTCAGATCGGCAATGCCGGCGGCACCGTGCAGAACCTGGACGTCACCGCCGACGTGACGCTGGGCCCGGATCCGGCGGGCGGCTTCCGGATCTCCAAGATCAAGCTGACCGTGGTCGGCAAGGCTTCCGGCATCGACGAGGCGGGCTTCCTGGCCGCCGCGCAGGCCGCCAAGGCGGGCTGCCCGGTCTCCAAGGCTCTGACCGGTGTCGACAACATCGAACTGGACGCCACCTTCGAGGCGTAGATCTTTCGGTTCCCGGCTGACCAATTGTTAGCCGGGAACTAACTCTTTCGTCTATTTCTTGTCTTTTGTCGACGAACAGCTCGGAATTCCTGTGCATCCCGGATTAGTTTCGAGGCCATGGAGTCATCGCTGTCGGTCGACGCATTGCCGAAATTGGATGCCACAGATTCGCTGCCGCGGGTGCTCGCGCTCGATGCGGCCCGCGGTATCGCGGTGCTCGGCATGTTCGCGGTGCACGTCGGACCGCAGCGGGACATGGCGGGCGCATCCTGGCTGACCGTCTTCGAGGGCCGCTCGGCGGCGCTGTTCGCCGTGCTGGCGGGGATATCGCTGGCGCTCATGTCCGGCGGCGCGCGGCCCGCCACCGGAATCGCCTTCCGCCGCAGCCTGATTCGCATCACGGCGCGAGCCGTTCTGGTCGCGCTGCTGGGCCTGGCGCTGGCGCAACTGCATTCCGGCATCGGGATCATGATCATCCTGAGCTATTACGGCCTGTTCTTCCTGCTCGCCCTGCCCGCATTGCGGCTGAGCGCCCGCGCGCTGGCCGTGCTGGCGGCGGCGTGGGCGGTGGCCGGACCGATCGCGTCGTTCGTGATCCGAAGTCACCTGCACCAGAACGCCTTCGGCGGCAACCCCACCTTCGAGATGTTCACCTCGTGGGAGGGGCTGCGGCAGGCCGGTGTGATGCTGACGCTCACCGGGGCGTACCCGGCACTCACCTGGATGCCGTTCGTGTTCGCCGGTATGGCGCTGGGACGCTGGGGAATTCGCACCCTACGGCCGCTGCCGATCATCGGTGTGGGCGCCCTGCTGGCCCTGCTCGGCTACGGCGGCTCGTGGCTGGCGCAGCATCCGCTGGGCGGGCGTGAGCACCTGATCGATCTGCTCACCCGGGGCATGGCCGAGGCGGGGGTCACGGACTTCGACCCGGGGATGATCATCGACCTGACCGGCTTCGGCACGGTGGCCACGACCAGCCCGTGGTGGCTGACCGTCGCCAACCCGCACAGCGGGACCCCGTTCGAAGTGTTCGGCGCGACCGGGACGGCCTTCCTGGTGATCGGCGCGCTGATGGCGCTGGTGCCACGGGCTGGAATCGCCTTGCGGCCCTTGATCGCCGCGGGCTCCTGCGCGCTGAGTCTCTATATCGCGCAGGTGGTGGCGGTCAGCGTGCTGGTGCCGATCCCGGACGGGCGCGCGCACGAACTGCCCGGTGGCATTCACGGTCCCGGCTGGCCGTTGCTGATCCTGCTGGCCGGAGGCTCGCTGCTGGCGGCGACCCTGTGGCGCGCGGTCTTCCGCCGCGGTCCGGCGGAATGGCTGCTGCATCGGATCACCCTGGGCCTCACGAACCTGCTGGTCCGCGAGACCCCGGGGCATTGATCAGGAATTCGCGCTGCTCAGGAGTTCTTGCCCGCCACATCCAGGACGACCTCGAACTCCAGCAGCGACGCGCCGGTCGCGACCGGCTTGCGGGCCTCACCCGCGTGCGCCTCGCGCGCCGGGCCGTCGCGCCACGCGGCGAAGGACTCCTCCGAATCCCACTGCGTGACAACGAAGTAGCGGTTGTCCCCGGAGACCGGGCGCAGCAGCTGGAAGCCCAGGAAACCGGGCGAGTTCTCCACGGCGTGCGCGCGGTGCGCGAAACGCTGCTCCAGCTCGGGGCCCGCGCCCTCGGGGACCTCGATTGCGTTGATCTTGACGACTGCCATGCTCCGGACCCTACTCCGCGCTCCCGAACCGGATTTCCGGGACGTATGGTCGGAATCGATGTTGTATGACGAGGGCGGCACCGGGACCCCGATCCTGCTGCTGCATGGGCTGATGGGCAGTGCCCGCACCTGGCGGGCGCAGCTGCCCTGGCTGCGGGAATTCGGGCACCTGTACACCTTCGACGCGGCCGGGCACGGACGCCCCGCCCCGGCCGAGCTCACCACCGAGGCGTTCGTGGCGGACCTGGCCGAGGCCACCGCGGCGATCACCGAACCCATGGTCGTGATCGGGCATTCGATGGGCGGGCTGCACGGCTGGATGTTCACCGCCGCGCATCCGAAGCGGGTGCGGGCCCTGGTGGTGGAGGACATGGCCCCGGACTTCCAGGGCCGCACCGCCGAGAACTGGGCGGCCGTGATTTCGGCTTGGCCGCAACCATTTCCGGACGAGGAGGCGGTGCTGGCCTTCTTCGGCCCGGTCGCCGGACGCTACTTCCTCGACTCGTTCCTGCGCGGCCCGGACGGCTATCGCCTGCACGGCGAGGTGCCGACCTTCAAGGACATCTCCGAGGAGTGGGGCACCCGCGACTTTTGGGCGCAGTGGAAATCCATCACGGTCCCGGCCCTGCTGCTGGAGGGCGAGCACACCATCACCCCGCCGGGGCAGATGGCCGAGATGGCCGCGGTCCATCCGGACGCCGACCACGTCGTCATTCCCGACGCGGGCCATCTGGTCCACGACGACCAACCGGCCGCCTACCGGGCCGAAGTCGAGTCGTTTCTGCGCCGCGTCCTTGTTTGAGGGCGGGTGCCTTCAGTCGGCCGGGGGTCCCGTCGTATGCTCGGCTCGAACGAGACCTTCTGACGGATGGTGACCAACGATGATCGACTTCTCGATTCCCGCCGACCTTGCTGCCGAACGTGATCGTGTTCGCCAGTTCGTCATCGACAAGATCGTCCCCTTCGAGCGCGATCCGCGCCTGACCGCGCACGGCCCGAACGACGAACTGCGGCAGGAGATGGTCGAGCTGGCGCGTGCCGAGAAGCTGCTCACCATCCAGGCGCCCGTGGAACTGGGCGGGCGCGGACTGACCCACGTCGAGCAGGCCGTGCTGTACGAGGCGGCGGGCTGGTCCACCCTGGGCCCGGTCGCCATGAACTGCGCCGCACCCGACGAGGGCAATATGTTCCTGCTGTCCAAGATCGCGAATCCGGAACAGACGCAACGCTTCCTGCAGCCGGTCATCGACGGCCACCAGCGCAGCGTCTTCGCCATGACCGAACCCGGCGGCGCGGGCTCCGACCCCAACCAGCTCGCCACCGAGGCCGTCTTCGACGGCGAGAACTTCACCGTCAACGGCCGCAAATGGCTGATCACCGGTGCGGACGGGGCCAAGACCTGGATCATCATGGCGCGCTTGGCCGCCAACCCGCACCTGCCCGAGGGCCCCACCCTGTTCCTCTGCGACGGCGACGCCGAGGGCATCGTGATCGAGCGGATCATGAACACCATGGACCGCAACTACGTCGGCGGCCACGCGGTGGTGAACTTCGAAAACCTGGTGCTGCCCAGGGAATCCGTGCTCGGCGAGACCGGACAGGCGCTGCGCTACGCCCAGCTGCGCCTGGCACCGGCGCGCCTCACCCACTGCATGCGCTGGCTGGGCGCGGCCGAACGGTCCCAGGCCATCGCCGTCGACTACGCCAAGACCCGCACCGCCTTCGGCAAGCCCATCGGCGAGCACCAGGGCGTGTCGTTCATGTTGGCGGACAACGAGATCGCGCTGCACCAGTGTCGCCTCACCATCTGGCACGCCTGCTGGCTGATGGATCAGGGCCACAAGGCCCGGCACGAGTCCTCCATCGCCAAGTCGTATGTCTCCGAGGAGCTGTTCAAGGTCACCGACCGCTGCGTGCAGGTGCTCGGCGGCATCGGCATCTCCGATGAGACCGTGGTGGAGATGATCTTCCGTGACATGCGCGCCTTCCGCCTCTACGACGGCCCCACCGAGGTGCACAAGTACGCCATCGGCCGCCAGCTCCTGCGCGGATAAAGCCGGGGGATCCTGCGGGATAACCCAAGCTCCCGGGCGTGCCGCCCCCGTCTTGACTAGGATTCTGAGCCATGAGTTCGGAACTGCACGTGGATGTCTCCGGTGGCGTCGCGGTGCTCACGCTCAATCGGCCCGCCCAGCAGAACGCCCTGACTCCGGCGATGGCGTCGGAACTCGGTGCGTCGCTGCGCCGCTGCGACAACGACGACGCCATCGGGGCGGTCGTCATCACCGGGACCGCGCCCGCGTTCTGCGCGGGCGCGGACCTGTCGCTGAAGGTCGGTGAGGTCAACGGCCTCATCGACCCGCCGCCGTTCAAGATCCGGAAACCGGTCATCGCCGCGGTGAACGGGCATGCGGTCGGCATCGGCCTCGAGATCGCTCTGCAATGCGACCTGCGCTACGTCGCCCGCGACGCGGTCTACGCCCTCAACCAGGTGCGCCGCGGCGCGCTCGCCGACGGTTTCGCGCACTGGACCCTGCCCCGGCTCATCGGCAGCGCCCGCGCCGCCGACCTGCTGCTCACCGGCCGCACCTTCGACGGCGACGAGGCGTACTCGCTCGGCATCGCCAACTCCTGCCTGCATGCCGCGGAAGTCCTGCCCACCGCGCTCGAGGTGGCCCACGACATCGCCCACGGCTCGGCCCCGCTGCCGGTGGCGCTGTCCAAGCGGCTGCTGTGGGAGGCGCCGACCATGGCCCCGGAAACGGTGGGCCGCTTGGAAACCGAACTCAACGACTATGTCGCCAAGAGCGCCGACGGTGGTGAGGGCGTGGCCGCCCTCAAGGATCGCCGCCCGCCCAAGTGGAGCGGTAGCGTCAGCGGCGAATGGCCGGCCTGGGACGCGGTGACCGGCGGCGAGCACCGGCCCGGATTGGACTGACGGACAGCGTCGGACCGACGGAGAGCGTGGCGATCAGGCGCGGCCGCTGATCGCCATCAGCAGGAACAGCACGCCGAGCACCACCATGAAGCAGGTCCCGACAATGCCGAGCAGATAGCCGACGAGCACCTGCACGCGGCCACCGAAGCGGCCCCCGCCCGCCTCGATGTCATTGAGCGCCCGCCGCCCCATGGCCCACGCGATCGGGCCCAGTGCGCCGCAGCAGAACACGCTGAGCGCCCCGAGCAGCAGGACGGCGGTTGCGTGCTCGTGCTCGACGGGGGAGCCGATGGGCGGTTGATCGAAGACCACCGCCCGAGTTTACGGGCGTTGGCACCTTCCCGGCAGGCTGACGCGCGGTCTTCGCTTGCGCCACTTGGTCATCGAGGCCCCTGGGGCCCCGAAACCAAATGGGCGACCGTCCGGTTCGGACCCGGCGGTCTCGACTCAGGCTCGGCGCTGCCGCGCCACCTCGGCGAGCACCACGCCCGCCGCCACCGAGGCGTTGAGTGATTCCACCGGTCCCGCCATCGGAATGCTCAGGATCGCGTCGCAGGTCTCGCGCACCAGGCGCGAGAGGCCCTTGCCCTCGGATCCGACCACGATGACCGTCGGTGCGCTGCCGTCGAATTCGTCCAGATGGGTGTCCCCGCCCGCGTCCAGGCCGACGATCTGATAGCCCTTGTTGGCCCAATCCTTCAGCGTGCGAGTCAGATTCGTGGCCCGCGCCACCGGAAGCCGCGCCGCCGCACCGGCACTGGTGCGCCACGCCACCGCGGTCACGCTGGCGCTGCGCCGCTGCGGGATCACCACGCCCTGCCCGCCGAAGGCCGCCACCGACCGAATGACCGCACCCAGATTGCGCGGATCGGAGATATTGTCCAGCGCCACCAGCAGCGCGGGCTCACCGGAGTTGTGCACCCGGTCCACCAGATCGTCCGGATGCGCGTACTTGTAGGGCGGCACCTGCAGCGCCAGTCCCTGATGCATGCCGTTGTGGCTCATCTTGTCCAGATCGGTGCGCGGCACCTCCAGGATCGAGATGCCGATCTCGGCCGCGATCTTCACCGACTCGGAGAGCCGATCGTCGTTCTCGGTGCCATTGGCGACATACAGCGCGGTCGCGGGCACGCCCGCGCGCAGGCACTCCACCACCGGGTTGCGGCCGAGCACCAGCTCCGGCCCCTCGTTGTCCTTGCGGCCCGCGATCGGCCGGGAGGCATTGCGCGACCGCGTGGTCGCGGCGCTCGCCTGCGCCTTGGCCTTCGCCTTCGCGCGCTTGGCGGCCACGTGATAGACCCGGTCCTCGGCCTTCGGGGTCGCCCCCTTGCCCTCGAGACCGCGGCGGCGCTGCCCGCCGGACCCGACGGTCTGACCCTTCTTGCTGCCGTCCTTGCGCGTCGCCCCGCGCCGCTGGGAATTGCCTGCCATCACTTCGCCTTCCGTCTTTTGCGGGTGACCCGCCTCGACCCGGCCGCGGGACGAACCCGCTCACGGTCGATCATGCGGGAAACCTGCCTCCGGTCGGCGCAGCTGATGGCTGCGCCCTATCAAAAACTCCGCGCTGCTGACTCAGCAGCGCCCCCGGACCGGTCACGAACCGTGCGACATTGCCGGAGGGACGCTAAGAATTGTGCCCCACCCTGGCCCGCGACCTCGAATTCGGTGGGCTCCGCCACACCGCGCGGGCCGACCCACGCGGTATGCGGGCGGGATTGTTCCGCTCGCGCGGATCGCCTACTTCTTGTCCTTGGACAGTGACCACTCCGCGCCCTGCGGAGTGTCGGTGACCTCGACGCCCGCGGCCTTGAGCCGGTCGCGGACAGCGTCGGCGGCGGGCCAATCCTTGTCCGCGCGCGCCTGCTGCCGCCGCTGCAACTCCGCGCCGATGAGGACATCGAGCGCGGCGATGGCCGCGGAATTGTCCGCGGGCGCCACCCAGTGCTCATCGAGCGGATCCACGCCGAGAATGCCCAGCATGGCCCGGACCTGCCCGGCCAGCAGCCGCGCGCCCGTGAGGTCACCGGCGTCGAGCACCTTGTTGCCTTCGCTCACGACGCCGTGAATCACGGCCAGCGCCTGCGGCACTCCGAGATCGTCGTTCAGCGCGTCCGCGAAAGCGGGCGTCCAGGTCCCGACCGGAACCGACCCGGCCCGCTCCAGCGTCCGCAGCACGAACGCCTCGATGCGCTGGTAACTGGTCGCGTACTCGGTGAGCGCCTCATCCGAATATTCGAGCTGCGAGCGGTAATTCACGCTGCCGAGGTAGTAGCGCAATTCGACCGGACGCACGCCGACCCGTTCCAGCACATTCGGAATCGAGAGCACATTGCCCAGCGATTTCGACATCTTCTCGCCGGACATGGTCACCCAGCCGTTGTGCAGCCAGTAGCGGGCGAACCCGTCCCCGGCCGCGCGCGACTGCGCGATCTCGTTCTCGTGGTGCGGGAAAACCAGATCCATTCCACCGCAATGGATATCGAATTCGGGACCCAGATAGAACTCGGCCATGGCCGAGCATTCCAGATGCCAGCCCGGACGCCCGGGACCCCACGGCGAGGGCCAGCTCGGCTCGCCCGGCTTGGCGGCCTTCCACAGCGTGAAATCGCGCGCGTCCTTCTTGCCCTGGCCCGCGCTCTCACCCTGGTGCACGTCGTCGAGCTTGTGCCCGGACAGCTGCCCGTAGGCGGGATAACTCAGCACGTCGAAATAGACATTGCCCGCCGACGCGTAGGCGTGCCCGCGCTCGATGAGCCGCTCCATCATCCCGACCATCTGGGTGATGTGCCCGGTCGCGCGCGGCTCGCCCGAGGGCGGCAGCACCCCGAGCGTCTCGTACGCGCGGTCGAAGGCTCGCTCGTGCGTGGCCGCCCACTCCCACCACGGGCGGCCGTGCTCGGCGGCCTTGTTCAGAATCTTGTCGTCGATATCGGTGACATTGCGAATGAAGGCGACATCGAAATCATTGGCGGCCAACCAGCGTCGCAGCACGTCGAAGGCGACGCCGCTGCGCACGTGACCGATGTGCGGGTTCCCCTGAACGGTCGCGCCGCACAGGTACACCGAGGCTTTGCCGGGGACCAGCGGAGTGAATTCACGCAGGGTCCGCGTCTCGGTGTCGAAAAGGCGCAGAGTCACGACGGGCATCCTAGCTGTTGGGAATGGGCGGATTACGGGCGCGTCAGGCCCGGCGACACCGCGGTGTCGTCAGGCCCGAAGACACAGCAGCGCGGTGGCGATGGAGGCCACGCCCTCGCCCCGGCCGGTGAGGCCCAATCCGTCGGTCGTGGTGCCCGACACCGAGATCGGCGCACCCAGAATCTCGCCCAATACCTCTTGCGCCTCGGCCCGCCGCGGACCGATTTTCGGACGATTTCCGATTACCTGTACAGCCGCATTGACAATGTCGAATCCGGCCTCATCCAGCAGCCGCCGGACTTCCTTCAACATGGCCGCGCCCGACACGCCCTGCCACTCCGGCCGGCCGGTGCCGAAAACCGCTCCGACATCGCCCAATCCGGCCGCGGACAGCAGTGCGTCGCACAGCGCGTGCGCCGCGACATCGCCGTCGGAGTGCCCTTCGCAGCCGCTGTCGCCCTCGAAGAGCAGACCCGCCATCCAGCAAGGCCGTCCGGGTTCGATGGGGTGCACATCGCTGCCGATTCCGGTGCGCAGGGCTCTCGGATCGATCACGGGGCGATCACCGCCTCGCGTGTCGTGTCCAGCCCACCTGCGGTGTCGGCGGTATCACGTCGGGCGGCAAGGGTATCGGCCAAGACCAGATCCAGCGGCGTGGTGATTTTGAAGGCCAGCGCGTCGCCGAGCACCGTCCGAACGGTCACCCCGAGCATCTCCACCAACCCCGCATCGTCCGTCGCCTGTGTACCCACAGCGTAGGCGGCGCGCAGCAGCTCGGCGTCGAAGCCCTGCGGAGTCTGGATGGCGCGCAACCCGGATCGATCCGGCGTGCCGGTCACCGCGCCCGCGGTGTCCACGGACTTGATGGTGTCGGTCACCGGCAGCGCGGGCACCACGGCCCGCGCGCCCGCGCGCAGTTCGTCGACCACGCGGGTGATGAGCGCGGGCGGAGTCAGGGCGCGTGCCGCGTCGTGCACGAGCACCAGGGTGGCCTCGGGTGCGGCGGCCAATCCGGCCCGCACGGAATCCGTGCGCTCGGCTCCGCCGGGGACCACGTGCACGGGTACGGCGGAGACGGGCAGCAGGGCGCGGGTCTCGGTGACGAGTTCGGCGGGCACCATAACCACAACATCGTCGACCGAGCCGGAATCTATCAATCCCTGGACCGCCCGAGTGAGCATGGGACTGCCGCCGACATGGACGAAGGCCTTCGGCTTGTTCTCACCGAGACGCACGCCCATACCGGCGGCAGGAACCAGAGCGACGACACGAGTGCCGTCGCCGGGTGTTGTTTTCACGGTCAGGAGGCCGCTGCGAGAACCTCGTCGAGCAGGGTCTCGGCCTTCACGTCGTCGGTACCTTCCGCGAGCGCGAGCTCACCGACGAGGATCTGACGGGCCTTGGCCAGCATCCGCTTCTCACCGGCGGACAGGCCGCGATCCTGCTCACGACGCCACAGGTCGCGAACGACCTCGGCCACCTTGTTCACATCGCCGGAGGCGAGCTTCTCCAGGTTGGCCTTGTAGCGGCGCGACCAGTTGGTCGGCTCTTCAGTGTGCGGAGCGCGCAGCACCTGGAAGACCTTGTCGAGACCTTCCTGGCCGACGACGTCGCGGACGCCGACATACTCTGCGTTCTCTGCGGGAACCCGAACGGTCAGGTCGCCTTGAGCGACCTTCAGGACCAGATACTCCTTTTGTACACCCTTGATGGTGCGGGTTTCGATAGCTTCGATCAGCGCCGCTCCGTGGTGGGGGTAAACGACGGTGTCTCCGACCTTAAAAATCATGTGTCCCGTGCCCCTTTCGATGTTCACAGTTTAACATGCGACTCGGTAACGGCGCGATCAACGGCGCAGGTCAGGGCCACAACGAGGCGGCGGCGGGGGTTGACAGAACGCGAATCGTGTGCATCCCGTTGTGGCATAAGGGGATAGCGCATCGCACTTGTCGCGCGCATATGCGAGTGCGTAGTTCGCATACGCGACCGGGCACGCTCCGAGCACCCTCGCATAAACGGCAATGCATCACTCGAGAAGTCGTCCGCAAATCTCTGTCATGCCCCCTGACACATCGCGCCCGGTCGCCTCGCCGGTCACGGTCGGGTATCCGGGCGAGTCTCGTAGGCCCCTCGATCAACTTGCGCCACGCGCGCGACATCGACTTGCGCCACGCGCGCGACACCGCCCGCGTGTAGCGCGGGGGGAGCCACGCATTACGCTCTCTGACTACTACTCTCCATAGTGGAGTTAGCCCGGTCGACATGGAGGACCCCGTGACTGCCCTGAAAGCCACCACTGCGTCGAAGCCGCGGCGGCGTGCCGTGACAGTTGCCGCACTCGCCGCGGGCGCGGTGCTCGCGCTGTCGGGTTGCGGCGCCGGTCAGGTCTCGCAGACCGCCACCCAGGTCGCCGCCGTCAACGGCAACAGCGCCAACGTCGGTTCCATCGCGCTGCGCGACGTCCGCTTCCTGCTGCCGCAGACCGAGGAATACAACAACACCAAGGGCGGCAAGGCCGTGCTCGCCTTCAGTGCCATCAACCTGAGCGACTCCAAGACCGACGAGCTGGTCGCCATCAACACCGACCTGGGCCAGGTCAAGCTGGCCGACAAGGTGGAGATCAAGCCGTCCAGCACGGTCGTCGCCGACAAGCCGACCGCCAAGGACGCCGCGAGCGCGGCCGCCGTGCACGACCAGAACGAGGGCCAGCCGGCCGGTGACAAGGCCGCCGACCCGGCGCTCAAGCCGATCCTGATCGAGGTCACCGGGCTGACCAAGGACGTCACCCCCGGCCTGACCTACCCGGTCACCTTCGTCTTCAAGCAGGCCGCCGAGACGGTCGTCGTGAACGTTCCGGTCGACGCCGGGCCGAACAACCCGCGTCAGGAGCCCGCCAAGCAGGAGCACAAGGGCGGCGAGTAGTCCTCGCACCGAACTTCGCACCGTGCCCGTCCCGGATGATCCGGGGCGGGCACGGTCGTATCCGGGCCCGGCAGCGTAACTTTCCGGCGGCGGTGTTGCCCGGGAGTGTCGGAGGCGCTCGTTAGGCTGCCCGGCGTGGCCAAGGTGAAATCGCTGTACCGGTGCGCGGAGTGCTCGCACGAGGTCGCGAAATGGGTTGGGCGCTGCCCGGATTGCGGCGGCTGGGGGACCATCGAGGAGGTGGCGTCCTCGTCGGCGGCGGTGGCCGTGGGGCGGCGGGCGATGTTGCCGAGCACGGCGGCCGTGCCGATCTCGGCCATCGATTCCAACAAGACCTTCGCGCGCGGCACGGGCGTCTCCGAACTGGACCGGGTGCTGGGCGGGGGGATCATTCCCGGGTCGGTGGTGCTGTTGTCGGGGGAGCCGGGGGTCGGGAAGTCGACGCTGCTGCTCGAGGTGGCGCATCGGTGGGCGCGGGCGCGCGACGAGATCGCGCTGTACGTCACCGCGGAGGAGTCGGCGGGGCAGGTGCGGTTGCGGGCGGACCGGACGGGGGCGGTGCACGACAAGGTGTACCTGGCCGCGGAATCGGATCTGGGCACCATTCTCGGGCATGTGGAGCAGGTGAAACCCTCACTGCTGGTGGTGGACTCGGTGCAGACCATGCTGGCCGCCGACGCGGACGGCGTGATCGGCGGTGTCACCCAGGTGCGTTCGGTGACGGCGGCGCTCACCTCGCTGGCCAAGGCGAGCGGGATCGCGGTGCTGCTGGTCGGGCACGTCACCAAGGACGGCGCGGTGGCCGGTCCGCGCACGCTCGAGCATCTGGTGGACGTGGTGCTGCAGTTCGAGGGGGACAAGCATTCGTCGCTGCGCATGGTGCGCGGCATCAAGAACCGTTTCGGCAGCACCGACGAGGTCGGCTGCTTCGAGATGCGGGAGGCCGGAATCCATTGCGTGGACGACCCTTCGGGGCTGTTCCTGCATCACCGGGGCGACGCGGTGCCCGGGACCGCGGTGACGGTCGCCATGGACGGCAAGCGGCCCATGCTGGGCGAGGTGCAGGGGCTCACCGTGGACACCCAGGCGCCCGCACCGCGGCGTGCGGTGAGCGGGCTGGACTACAACCGCGTTTCCATGGTCCTGGCGGTCCTGCAGAGCCGCGGGGGCGTGTTCGTGGGCAAGCAGGACGTGTACGCGGCCACGGTGGGCGGTATGCGGCTCACCGAGCCCGCCGCGGATCTGGCTGTCGCGCTTGCCATTGCCAGCGCCAGCCAGGATCTGGCGCTGCCCAGCGGGATGGTGGTGCTGGGCGAGGTGGGCCTGGCGGGGGAGGTGCGGCAGGTGACCGGGCTGACCCGCAGGCTCGCGGAGGCGGAGCGGCTCGGCTTCACCGAGGCATTGGTGCCGCCCGGGGTGGAACGGACCGGGCGCGGTATGAAATTGCACGAGGTCGCCGATATTCGTGCGGCGCTTGCGGTTACCGGATTGCGTCGCCGCAAGCGCGCCGACGTCCCGATGGAAATGGCTGAATAGCGACGCCCGATTTTCGCATCGATGAATTTCGAGAGCAGCTGAACGCAAAAAGAATCGGGGCGGAATCCGCTGGGATTCCGCCCCGATTCGGCATGTGCCGGATTACCGTGCGCCGGACTCTGTTCAGGCGATATTGAACGGTTCCGGAGCGCTGCGTACCGAACCGAGCTGGGCCACAACGGTGTACGGGCCCGCCGGGACGGGCACGCGATCGCCCGCGCAGCTGGGCTGCGAGGTCGAGCCCGACCAGGTGACGGTGAAGGCGGCCTGCTGGCCGGGGGCCAGGGTGCGCAGGTCGGGGGTGCCGTCCGGGAAGCAGTCGGTGCTGGACCACAGCTTGCGCTGGCCGTCGAGCGACTGCACCTGGACCAGTTGGAGGCCCGAGCCCATGTCGCGCTCGCAGGCGGCGCTGGAGATATTGGTGATGACGATGCCGAACTGCGGCTGGTCGCCGGTCTTGTAGGTGGGCTGCCCGACGGTGACCTTCACGGCCAGCGACTGGTCGGGGCACTGGCCCTGCGCGGCGGGAGCGGCCCCGGCGGAGGTGGAGCCGGAGGGCTTGGCGGAGCTGGGATCCGGCGCGCCCGAGGAGCTGCCGGCGGGCTTGGCCGCGGCGCTGGAGGTGGCGGCGGGCTTGGCGTCGGTCTTGTGGTCGCCACCGCCCTTCAACAGCGCGAAGGCAATCCAGATCACCAGCGCGAGCGCGATCACGATCGCACCGATCGCGGCCGCGCGGCGGCGCCAGTAGATCTCCGGTGGCAGTGGTCCGTTCGGTTCCAGCACGGTGACAACGGTAAGGGCACCGTCGGGATCACCCCGAGCAGGGTCTCGGCGTGTCGGACGTGAAAGCGACTACGGGGGCGGTAAATTCCGCCGCCCCCGGACGCAACCGGCAGACCGGACTAGACGACCTCGCCGATATTGCCGATGACGCGGTGCAGGTTGATCTCGCCGTCGCTGAGGTTGTAGGTGACGCAGGCGATGGCGCATTCGCCGGTGGCCACGCGCTGAGAGATGATCATCGACCGCTGCATGAGCAGGCGGGCGGTCTCCTCGACGTGGCGGGCCTCGAGCTCGTCGACCTCGGACAGGCCCTCGCGGCGGCCGATGAGGATGGACGGGGTGACCTTCTCGACGACCGAGCGGATGAAGCCGCCGGGCACATTGCCGTGGTCGAGGGCGTCGATGGTGGCGCGGACCGCGCCGCAGCTGTCGTGGCCGAGCACGACGATCAGCGGCACCGACAGCACCTGCACGCCGTATTCGATGGAACCGAGCACCGAGGAGTCGATGACGTGGCCCGCGGTGCGGACCACGAACATGTCGCCGAGGCCCTGGTCGAAGATGATCTCGGCGGCGACGCGGGAGTCGCCGCAGCCGAACAGGACTGCGGACGGCTGCTGGCCGGCGACGAGCTTGGCCCGGTCGATGGCGCCCTGGCCGGGGTGCTGCAAGGTGCCGTTGACGAAGCGTTCGTTGCCTTCGCGCAGGGCTTTCCAGGCACTGATCGGGTTGTTATGCGGCATGTGTCCCATTTTCCATAGCCAAGTGGTTACCGGCGAGTCTGGATCGTTACGGTCCGGCAAAGACCCGCTTACCGCGTGACCGTGCACCCGGTGAGCCGCGCTGATGACCGGCCCCGCCGACATGGATACCATCGCGCGTGGCGGCGCGCGGGAGATTTCCCGCCGGGAGGAGACGGAATTGGATAGCGACGCGCTCATCGACTGGTACGGCGAGACCGCTCGTGACCTGCCGTGGCGACGGCCGGGGGTCACCGCGTGGCAGATCCTGATGAGCGAGATCATGTTGCAGCAGACGCCGGTGGTGCGGGTCGAACCGATCTGGCGGGAGTGGGTGGCCAGGTGGCCGGTGCCGTCGGCGATGGCGGCCGAGACGCAGGGCGAGGTGTTGCGCGCGTGGGGGAAGCTCGGGTATCCGCGGCGGGCGATGCGGCTGCACGAATGCGCTCGGGTGCTGGCCGAGCAGCACGGTGACGAGGTGCCCGCGGATGTGGATGTGCTGCTGAGCCTGCCGGGCATCGGCGCGTATACCGCGCGGGCCGTGGCGTGCTTCGCTTACGGACAGCGAGTTCCGGTGGTGGACACCAATGTTCGCCGAGTAGTTGCCCGTGCGGTGCACGGCAGGGCGGACGCCGGGAACCCGGCAAACCGGGATCTGGCCGAGACCGAGGCGCTGCTCCCGGCCCGGGTCGATCGGGCGGCGGTCATGTCGGCCGCGTTGATGGAGTTGGGTGCGCTGATCTGCACCGCCCGCACGCCGGACTGCGAGCGCTGCCCGTTGCCGAGTTGCGCGTGGGTGACGGCGGGCCGTCCGGTCTCGGAAATCGTTCGCCGGGTGCAGAAGTACGAGGGCACCGATCGGCAGGCGCGTGGGCGGCTGCTCGATGTGCTGCGGGACGCGACGGGTCCGGTGGAGCGAGTGCGCCTGGACCTGGCCTGGACCCGTGATCCGGGCCAGCGTGACCGCGCACTGGATTCGCTGTTGGTCGACGGGCTCATCGAGCAGACGGCGGACGGGCTGTTCGCGTTGGCGGGCGAGGGCGGCTGACCCCGCGAACGCCCCTCCCGGCCGAGGGGTTGAAAGTGCCGGGAGGGGCGCGCCGGGGCGATCTATCGCCCCTCATGCGATAGATCGCGGATTCGCGTAAAAGCGAAACTCAGGCGGCCGAATTGGACTCAGGCGGCGACGAGGACTCTGCGGCGATTGCGGGTGCGCGAGCCCACCACCCGGCAGATCAGGTAGATCGAGAACGAGATGGTGGTGACGAAGGTCGAGATCGGCACGCCGGGGGCCAGCGACAGCAGAATGCCGCCGACGGCGGCGATCTCGGCGAACACGATCGAGAGCACCGCGACCCGGACCGGGCTGGCGGTCAGCTGGGCGGCCGCGGCGGCGGGCGTGATGAGCAGCGACAGCACCAGCAGCGCGCCGACGATCTGCACGCCGAAGGCGGCGGTCACGCCGAGCAGCACCGCGAACACGATGGCCAGCGCCCGCACCGGAACCCCGCGCGCCACCGCCACTTCCGGATCGGAGCTGGCGAACAGCAGCGGACGGTAGATCGCGGCGAGCACCACCAGCACGGCGGCGGTGCAGGTGGCCAGCAGGCCCAGACCGGAGTTGCCGACGCTCACCACCTGGCCGGTGAGCAGCGAGAATTTGGAGCCCGCGCGTTCGGGGCCGAGCCACAGGAACAGCACCGACAGGCCGAGGCCGAAGGACAGCACCACGGCGATGACCGAATCGCGTTCGCGGGCACGGGAACCCAGCACGCCGAACAGGACGGCCGCCACCACGGAACCGAAGATCGCGCCCACGCCCACGCCGACACCGGCCAGCAGGGCGGCGGCCGCGCCGGTCAGTGAGAGTTCGCTGGTGCCGTGCACGGCGAAGGACATCTGGCGGCTGATGATGAGCGGGCCGATGGCTCCGGCCAGCAGGCCGAGCAGTGCGGCGGCGATGACGGCCTGCTGCACGAAGTCGTAGGACAGCAGATGCGCGGTGGTCGACACGTCGAACATCTGCGAGAACAGCTTGGAGAGCTTTTCCATTACGCCCGCACCTCTTTCGGGTTCTCGCCGTGGCAGTGCGCGGCTCCGGACTCGCCGAGCGCGTCCATCGCATCACCGGTGCCGACAACCACCAGACGGCCACGCACACGCAGGACATCCACCTGGGTGCCGTAGAGCTCCGACAGCGTCTCGGAGGTCATCACCTCGTCGGGCGTGCCGATCCGGAACTGCCCGTCCACCAGGTACAGCACCCGATCCACCAGCGGCAGAATGGGATTGATCTCGTGTGTCACGAAGAGCACGGCGGTCTCGTGGCTGCGCCGCCGTTTGTCGATGAGCTCGGACACCAGCCGTTGATTCGCCAGATCCAGTGACAGCAGGGGCTCGTCGCACAGCAGGACCTTGGGATCACCCGCGAGGGCCTGCGCCACTCGCAGTCGCTGCTGCTCGCCACCCGAGAGCGCGTCCAGTGGCGCGTACGCGAACTTCTCCGCACCGACCGCCGAGATCGCCTCGGCCACTTTCCGTTTGCGTTCCTTACGCCCCCGGAATCCGATTCCCCACCGGTGACCGTCGACCCCCAGCCCGACCAGATCGACCCCGCGCAACTGAGCCCCGCCCTCGATGGTCTTCTGCTGCGGCACGTACCCGATGGCCGGATTCCCCAGCCGCGCAGGCCCTCCCGCGACCTCGGCGGTCCCCGCGCTCAACGCCACCTGGCCCAGCAGCATCCGCAGCATGGAGGTCTTCCCGGATCCGTTGGGCCCCAGCACCGCGATGAACTCCCCGGCCGCGACCTCGAGATCCAGCCCCTCCCACAGCGTCCGCTCCCCGAACGACAACCGGGCCCCGGATAGTCGCACCGCGGGCAGGCCGGTCTCGTTCGACTCGGTGGTGACCGGCGGAGTCGAGATCGTCTCTGCCGCTGTCGATGTGGAGGGAGTGTCCGCGCGGGACGCGCGACCCGAGGAGATGCGGGGGCGCGCACCGGTCGGGGAGCAACCGGGCTTGGGCGCGGTGACGCCGGAGTCGGTTGCCGGTGCGGGGTTGGCGGTCATGGTGGTACTCCCGGAGGCGGTGGTGGCGCGGGTTGTGGCGGAACGGGTTTCGGAGACGGCGGTGCCGCCGGGCACGGGGTGGGCGCTCGGCGGCATCGGGGTGGTCCGGTCGTTCAGCGGGGGTCCTTCAACTAGACGGGAACGCGGTGGTGGAGGTGGTTATGCCAGGGCTTTGGCGAGGGCGTTGGCGTTGTCGGTCATCCAGGTGATGTAGTCCTTGCCCGCCGGGAGGGTTTCGGTGACCTCGACGACGGCGACGCCGGACTTGTCGGCGGTGGACTTCAGGTCCTGGGTGATCTTGTCCTCGGTCTGGATGTTGTAGACGAGGGCGCGAACCTGCTTGCCGGTCAGGAGGTCTCGCACGGCGGCGACGTCAGCGGGGGCCGGGTCGGTGCCCTGTTCGATGGCTTCCTGGAAGGCGTGCGGGGTCTTGTCGTCGGCCTTGGCGGCGGTCAGCATGTAGGCGGCCAGGGGCTCGGTCTGCAGGACCGGCTGATTCGGGTGGTCGGCGGCGATCTTCGCGGTGATGGCCTCGATGGGGGCCAGCTTGGCGGCGAAGGCGGTGGCGCGATCGGTGTATGCCTGCTTGTGATCCGGGTCGATCTCGCCGAGGGCGTCGGCGATGTGCGCGGCGATGTGGCCGACCTCGTGCACGTCGTACCAGATGTGCTCGTTGGCCTCGTGCGAGTGGGTGTCGGCGGCGGGATCCGTTGCGGCCGATGCGCTTCCGTGGTCGTGTCCCGCGACGTCGAAGGCGTTGACGACGGTCTTCGACTTACCGGCGATGGCCTTTTCGATGAACTCGTCGTAGTGGCCGCCGTTGTAGACGACCAGCTTGGCGTCGGTGATCTTGGCGGCGTCGGCGGGGGAGACCTCGAACGAGTGCGGGTCGACCTTCGGATCGTTGATGATCGATTCGACCTTGACGTCCGGTCCGGCCACGGCCTTGGTGATGTCGCCCCAGACATTGGTAGAGGCGACGACGGTGAGTCCGTCGGAGCTCGTGGAGCTGCCGCAGGCGGTCAGGGTGGCGACGGTCGCGAGTCCTGCGGCGAACACGGCGAATCCTCGGGCGAAGCTTTTGGTCACGCGGGTTACTCCTGAACGGCACTACGGGCTTACTAGAAACGAAAACGATTGCCATTTGAATGTAGCGCAAACGACCGTTAGGCCCCTAGCCCGTTTCCGGAGATGTGTCCCGCGACACGAAAGGCCCGGAGAGCGAGCCGCTCTCCGGGCCTTTCTTATGCATGAATCGCTACGTCAGCGCGGCCACCGGCTGGCTCAGCAACTGCGCGCAGCGCAGCAAACCGAGGTGGCTGTACGCCTGCGGGTGGTTGCCGAGCGAGCGTTCGGCGACCGGGTCGTACTCCTCGGAGAGCAGACCCGTCGGTCCCGCGACATCCACCAGCTGCGCGAACAACGCTTCCGCGTCCTCCCGCTTGCCGATCAGCAGATACGCCTCGACCAGCCAGGCCGCGCACAGGTGGAACCCGCCCTCGCCGCCGGGCAGCCCGTCGTCGTGGTGGTACCGGTACACGGTCGACCCGCTGCGCAGCTCGGCCTCGGTCGCCACCACGGTCGCCGCGAAGCGCGGATCCGAGGGTTCGATGAGCCCGGACAGCCCGATGTGCAGGGTCGCGGCGTCGAGGTCGGTGCCCTCGTAGGCCGCGGTGTAGGACTGCACCTCGTCGTTCCAGCCCTCGGTCTTGACCTCGTCGGAGATGGTGTCGCGCAACGTCTCCCACTCGGGGTCGACGGGTCGCCCGAACTGGCGGGCCAGCGTGAGCGCCCGGTCCACGGTGAGCCAGCCCATCACCTTCGAGTACACGTGGTGGCGCGGATTGCCGCGGATCTCCCAGATACCGTGGTCGGGTTCGCGCCAACGGCGCTGCACCGCGGACACCATGGCGTGCACCAACTCCCAGTCCATATCCGGCAGCGCCTTGGCGGGATCGTTGATGCCCTTGCGTTCCCGCGCGTGGGCCAGCTGGGAGATGAGGTCCACGATGGGACCGAACACGTCCAGCTGGACCTGCATGTTCGCCGCGTTGCCGACGCGGACCGGACGCGATCCGGCGTAGCCGGGCAGCTGGTCGATGACGGCCTCGGGCGGCAGGGTTTCGCCGTAGAGGGTGTAGAGCGGGTGCAGCCGTTCGGGTCCGGGCAGGGTCTCGAGCACCCGGTGCACCCAGGCCAGCAGGTCCTCGGCCTCGCCGAGCGAGCCCAGCGAGACCAGCGCGGACGCGGTCAGCGAGGCATCGCGCAGCCAGCAGTAGCGGTAGTCCCAGTTGCGCACGCCGCCGATGTCCTCGGGCAGCGAGGTGGTGGCGGCCGCCAGGATGGACCCGGACGGCGCGTGCACCAGACCGCGCAGGGTGAGCGCCGAACGCTTCATGAGATCGGGCTTGAGCGGCGGCAGTTCGAGGGTGCCGACCCATTGCGCCCAGTAGCTCTCGGCGTCGCGGCGACGGTCCGACTCGGGCCGCATGGCGGGTGCGAGATCGGAGGTACCGCAGCGCATTTCGAGCACGATCGGACCCTGGCGCGGGTCGACCACGGCGTGCGCGGTGTGGTGGTTGCCCTCGTCGATGATCTCCCATTCGACGCCGGGGGAGCGCAGCACGATGGGATCGTTGGTGCCCTCCACCTTGAGGCCGCCGGTGGCGTGCACCAGCCGCACCGGCACCTGCCCGAATTCCGGGCGGGGTGCGAAGGTGATGACCGCCCGCGCGTCACCGGTGATGACGCGGGTGAGGTCGGTGCGTTCGGGCACCACGTCGTGCGGCAAGTAGTCGACGACCTGCAAACTGGACCAACGGGTTTCGACGGTCATGGTGCCGTCGACATAGCGCTGGGACAGCGGCAGGCTCGCCCGCTCGGGCTGAATCGTGAAGTGCCCCGCGCCCGGTCCGCCCAGCAGGTGGGCGAAGACGGCGGCGGAGTCGGGTTCGGGATGGCACAGCCAGGTGATGGTGCCGTCGGGGGTGACCAGGGCCTTGGATCGCGGGCTGGCCAGCATGGTCAGCCGTTCGATTCGAGGGGCGCTGGCACCTGCCAACCACGTGCGGCGCTCCTCGAGTAGGAACGCCAGCGCCTTCGACACCTCCTCGGTGCTGGCCACGCGGTACTCCGCGAGGGATTCGCCCTCGCCGACCTTGATGCCGACATCCGGTCCCGAAAGACGTTTGAACGCCTTCTCATCGGTGACGTCGTCGCCGATGAACAGGGCGGCGGAAGCGCCCTGCTGATGCCGGACGATATCGAGGGCCGCGCCCTTGTCGGTTTCGACGACGGCGAGCTCGATCACCTCTTTACCCTCGGTCGTCTGCACGCCGACCCAGGCCGAGGGTCCCTGCCGCACCGCGACCAGTGCGCGACGGCCGATTTCGGGGCTGGCATTGCGGACGTGCAGGGCCACGCTGGCCGGTTTTATTTCTACGGTAGCGCCAGGATTGTCCTGAGCGATCTGGGTGAGAGTCGTAGTGACCTCGGCCAGTAGCTGTTTGGCGTCGTTATCGATGGCGTGCACGAAGCCGACATCGAATTCCGAACCGTGGCTACCGATCAGCTGCACCTCGACGGGCAACCGGGACAGGGCCGCGAGATCGCGCAGGGCGCGACCGGAGATCACGGCGGCGGTGGTTCCGGTGAGTCCGGCGAGAGCGCGCAGGGCGCTCACCGACTCCCGATGGGGATAGGCCTTTGTCGGGTCGGAGACGATGGGCGCGATAGTCCCGTCGTAGTCCGAAGCAACCAGCAACCGAGGCACGCGGGCGATGGCCGACAGGGCACGGCGAAGTTCCAGTGACAAATCCTGTGCGCTCACGCATCCAACCTAATGATCGGAGGAGATTTTTCAGGGCGCGAGTGATGCTACTGGGTCTTGGTTGCCCGCTTGTGTGTGCGGTGATACATAGCGTTTACAAGACACTTCCGCGGCGTTCACCGGTTTTGTGAGACTCGCGCGGCCTACTCGTGGTTAACCCCGCTTGACCAGCGGCGTTCCAGCAAACCAAACAGGGTTGCCCAGATCTCCGGACCGGGCAACCCTGTTCATGATTGGCGAACGCACACAGGCGTTTGCCTCACTCCTTGAAGTGGTCGGCTCCGCCGATGAGCAGATCGACGGTCAGCTCGAGGCGCTCGGTGACGTCCGTGGCGGAGGCGCGGCGGGTGAGCCAGGCGACCAGGTTGGAGAGCCACACGTCGGAAATGACTCGGGCGATGGCCAACTGGCGGTCGGAGGGGACCTCGTCGGACAGGGCCCGGGCGAAGAAGCGGTCCATCACCTTGCCGACGCGATCGACCTCGGCGGCCGCGGAAGCGTCGGCGAACATGAAGGCGCGCGTCATGGCCTCGGTGAGCAGCGGGTCGCGCTGCATGGCCCGGGTGACCTGGGTGAGCAGCAGGTGCATGCGCTCCTGCGGGGTGGCGCCGGCCAAAGGCTTGCGGCGACCCTCGAACTGCTCGAATTCCCGGGCCAGGGCGGACACCAGCAGGTGCACCTTGGAGGGGAAGTACCGGTAGAGCGTGCCGACCGCGACATCCGCGCGTTCGGCGACGGCTCGCATCTGGACCGCGTCGTATCCGCCCTTGGAAGCCAGCGCGAGGGTGGCGTCGAGGATGCGCTTGCGCCGGTCGCGCTGCGCAGCCGAGCTCAGGTCCTCCTCGCTGAGGGTGGTGACGGGTGCGGTCCGTCCGCCGGGCGCCGACGCGGTGCGTCCACTATCGGCACCGTCGGCGGCCTGCGATCGGGAGGGACTGGCCATCGGTTGAAAGTCCTTTCCTGCACACGAGTTCGTACCGCGACCGGACGGCGCTTGACTTCAGCCCGGCTCGAACATTAGAACATGTTCTAGGAGCTCGAGTCACGCCGGAAAGGCGGTATGGAGTGTGACCATAGCCACCACTGACGAGCATAAAGCCGTCCAGGAGTCGATGCGTGGATGGGCAGCCGCGGTGCGCCCAATTGCAACCCTGCGTTCCAGCGCAGCACCAGAAGGGGGTTCCAGTGCCCCGGAATTCTGGCGCGAATACTGGCCGCGCCTGGCCGAACTCGGAATTTTCCGGGTCGCGGTGCCGGAGGAGGCCGGGGGCGCGGGTGGGACCGTCGGGGATCTGGCCGTCCTGATCGAACAGGCGGCGCACGACCTGGTCGGCGGACCGGTGCTCTCGACGGCTTTGGCGGGTCTGGTGACCGGCGAGGCGCTCGATGAGATTACGCCATGCGGTGTCGCTCTCACGGGCGAAATCGCAATATCGGTGGGCGAATCCGGGGTTCTGGTGTCCGGTGAGTGGGACTCGGTCGCGGGTGCCGCGCCGGGAACCGCGGTGCTGGTTCCGGTGCGCGACGGCGAGCGTCACCTGTGGGCGCTGATCGATGCCGACGCCCCCGGGCTGCGCGTGGAACCGCTGGCCGGACTCGATCCGAGCGTGCCGCTGGCGAAGGTGGTCTGCGCCGACGTCGCGGTGCCCGCCGATCGGCTCTTCGCGCCGGAGTTCGACGTGCTCGACGCGGCCGCCACGCTGGCCGCCGCGGAGCTCGCGGG
>NZ_JBSGBY010000002.1:0-67143 GCF_053601505.1 Nocardia sp. NPDC004722 | reverse complement strand
GTCGAATTCGCTTACGGCGATATTCATTCCAGGCCCGGACTGGATGCGGGTCGGCGCGAGCTGGTGATCCTGGGCGCGCTGGCGTTGTAGCAGACGGGGAAGGCCAGGAAGGCGAGCGGGAGCGCCAAGACCTTCGAGGATCCGGACGAGGATCCGGACTGGGTGCCGGGGTCGGTGGCGACCGGCTGGGCGGTGGCCGGGGTGGCCTGGGCGAGGGCCGGGGCCAGGCCGGTCAGGCCCGCGGTGAGAGCAACGGTGGCAAGGGTTTTGGTGAATGTGCGGCGCATGCGGACCTCCATGGGGTGAGTGCGCCGAATCTACCCAGTCGGCCGATATTTTGAAATACCTCAATTTCATAGTCTTGCCGCCGGGGTGGCCGGGCGCGCCGGGTCGACACGCCGACCGACCGGCCGATCGGTTTGTGTCGCACGGAGTCGTGCGCCTGCGGCAGTTGGATGGTGCGATGAGCCGATTTCGTTCGGGGGCGGTGCTTTTCGGGGCAGTTGTTTTGACTGTTATGTCCGTTAATCTGGTCGCTCGGGCGGACGAACCACGCCGGGTTCCCGTAGGCGGCGGGACCGGACTCGCCCTGCAGTGGGGAGTCCCGGCCGGGTCGCTGTCGCTGCTGCACTTCTGCACGCTCACTGCGATCGGGTCGGACGCGTCGGGGAATCTGGTGGGGCTCACGAACGCGCACTGCGCCTACGACAGCCAGCGGCAGGGTGCCGGTGACGCCGTCTATCTGCAGTCGGCGGTCGAATACGGGCCCGCGCACGATCCCGCGCTCGGGCGGATCGGGACGGTCGACTACATCAGCGGGGGAAATCCGATCGCGCCGGGGCCGCACGGCGTGGGATTGGACTACGCCGTCATCGTGTTCGACCGCACCAAGGTGGATCCCGTTGCGACGGTGGGGGATACCACCATTCGCGGCATCGCCGACCCGCCGCCGGAAGGCACGCCCGTGTGCAAGCAGGGCACCACCAGCGGCCGGACCTGCGGGACCACGCTCACCTCGATGGGGCCCTACCTGGTGACCACGGTGCCCGAGTTCCCCGGCGACTCCGGCGCGCCGGTGGTCGTGGGCGAGACGCTGATCGGCAATCAGTGGGTGTGGGGCGGCAGTTCCTCGATGACGGCGATCCTCGACGACCTGGCCACCCGCGGCGGCGCCGGGGCCGGATTCCACCTCGATTTTTGATTTCATTCGAAAGTGTTGGCGCAGCGGTGATTTCGGGAGATCATTGGCGGCGTGTCGAGTGGTGGGGGCGCGGCGTCGGAGCGGCGGGCGGGTAATTCGCCGCGGCGGGTCTTCGCCGAGCAGTTGAGTGCGCTGTTCGACGCGGCGGGCAGGCCCACCCTGCAATCGGTGGCCGCGGCGGCCTCCAAGCGGGTGGCCGCGGCCGGGGGCAGCCCGGTCACGGTGCAGCGCATCAGCGACTGGCGGCGCGGCAGAAACGTTCCGGCCGAATTCGATTCGCTGGCCCCGGTGCTGCTCACCCTGATCGAGCGGGCCGCCGAGAAGAACGGCGACAGCACCGAACTGCTGAAACTGACCGCCTGGCGGGTGCTCTGGAAGGCCGCGCAGGAGTGGGATCCCGAATCCGAGGCGGTCTGCCCCTACCTCGGGTTGACCGCCTACAGCGCGGCGGATGCCGGTTGGTTCTTCGGCCGCACCAGGGCGACCGCGGAACTGCGAGAGCTGGTGCGCGCCACCGTGACCGGTCCGGACGCCGGTCCGATCGTGGTGATGGGCGCATCGGGCGCGGGGAAATCCTCCCTGCTGCACGCGGGCCTGATTCCCGCGCTCGCGACCGACGGCGACTGGGCGGTCGCCACCATGACCCCCGGGGTGCGGCCGCTGAAAGCCCTGGCCGAACTCCTCGACCGGGACGCCGACGGCCCGCCGGAGCGGCGCACCCTGCTGGTGGTCGACCAGTTCGAGGAGACCTTCACCCTCTGCCTGGACGAGCGCGAGCGCGAGGACTTCCTCGGCCGCCTCGCCGAACTCGCCGCCGCCCCGGAAAACGGCTGCGCCGCCGTCGTTCTCGCGGTGCGCGCCGACTTCTATCCGCAGTGCCTGGCCTATCCGGCCCTGGAGGACGCCCTCAATCGGCGCTGCTACGCGCTGGGTCCGATGCGGCTGTCGGAGCTCACCGAGGCGGTCACCGGCCCGGCCCGCGCGGCCGGTCTGAACCTGGAGCCCGGGCTGGCGGAACTGGTGGTCACCGAGCTGTGCGGGCTGGGCGGCGAACACGATCGCCGCGGCTACGATCCCGGCGGCCTGCCGCTGTTCTCGCACGTCATGGCGGCCACCTGGACGCAGCGGGCGGGCGCGCGCCTGACCGTGTCCGGGTACCGCAAATCCGGCGGGGTGTCCGGGTCCGTGGCGGCGACGGCCGAGGAAGCCTGGCAGGGTCTTTCGGCCGCCGAGCAGGACGAGGCCCGGCGGCTGCTCATGCGGCTGGTCACCGTGAGCGCGGACAGTCGCGACACCCGTCGCCGGGTCTCGCGCACCGAACTGCGGGAGGCCGCCCTCGATGCCGAGTCCGCCGACACCGCGCTCACCCGGCTCATCGACGCCCGCCTGATCACCGCCGACAGCGGCGGCGACGCCGCCCCGGAGCTGGTCTGGCTCACCCACGAGATCGTGCTGGACGCCTGGCCGCGGCTGCGCGCCTGGATCGACGAGGGCCGGGTCGAGCACCTGGTGCGCCAGCGACTGTCCGTGGACGCCACGGAATGGCTTGCCGCGCAGCGTGATCCGGCGCTGCTGTATCAGGGTGTGAAACTGGAGACGGCGACCCCGGCGGGCCGTTCGCTCGGCGGCGCGGTCGGGGAGTTCCTCACCGCCGCCCATGCGGCGCAACGCCGTTCGCGCCGCCTGGCGCTGGTCACGCGGACCGCGCTCGCTCTGCTCGGCGTCGGCGTGCTCGTGCTGGGCATCGCCGCCTACGCGCAGACGCGGCTCTCGGCGCAGGAGCACGACAATGCCACGCTCGCCGAAATCCTCGGCGAGGCCGACACCATCCGCGCGACCGACCCCTCGCTGTCCGCCCAGCTGGAACTGGTCGCGGACCGGTTGCGGCCCGGCGACCCGGACATTCGCTCGCGGTTGTTGCGCACCCAGAATCTGCCGCTCGGAACACCCCTGATCGGGCACACCAAGGGCATCAACGAGGTGTCGTATCAGCCGGGCGGGCACCTGCTCGCCTCATCGTCCGACGACGGCACGGTCCGGCTCTGGGATGTCGCCGACACCGCGCATCCCCGTGCTCTCGGCGCGCCCGTGGAGTGCGGAGCCGCCGCGACCGCAACGTCTTTCAGCCCTAACGGCACCCTGCTGGCGGTGGCCTGCGGTGGCGCGATCCGGCTGTGGGCGATGGCGGACCCGGCGCATCCGGCCGTCGTGTCCACGCTGACCACCGATGCCACCAAGCTCGTCTTCGGTCCGAACGGGCTCCTCGCGGCGGTGGGCGGCACCACCGTCACCGTCTGGAACATCGTCGATCCCGCCGCGCCGGTACGCACGGGGCAGCCCATTCAGATCCCGGATGTGGTGTCGGGCATCGCCTTTCAACCACATGGCGCGTGGCTGGCGGTCGCGGGCGGGCACACGGTGCAGGAGTGGACGCTCACCGGGAACCCGACCGCGGTGGGTACGCCGATCACGGTGCCGGGCCCCGCGATTCAGGCCGTGGCGCTCGATCCGGACGGGACCACCCTGGCCGTCGGCGGCGGCGACAGCGAGTACTTCGCCGCCGGGACCGACGACGCCACCGTGACCCTGTGGGATATCGCCGACCCGGCGCATCCGTCCCAGCACGGCAATCCACTCATCGTCGCGAGCAAGTCCGACGTGCGTGCCCTCGCCTTCGATGCCGACGGCAATACGCTGGCGGCAGCCGATCGGGACGGTGTCGGCCTGTGGACCATCGTCGATCGGGCCCGCCCGACCCGGCTGGGCGAGCCGCTGGCCGCGCCTTCGCCACCCTGCCCGATGGCCAGCGAAAGCCAGCCGTGCCGTGACAGCCCCAATTCGGTGGCCTTCGCGGCCGACGGCCGCTCGGTGGTCGTCGGCGGCGCGCTCGGCGTGCTCCGGCTGTGGTCTTTGCCGCCCGCCGTGGTCGGCGGCCGGGCCGGATGGTTCGCCAATGCCGGGGCCACCAGCAATGTCGGCACCATGGTGACGAGCGTGGTGAACGGCCGAATCGAGCTGTGGGACATCCATGATCGGCAATCGGTGCGGCTGCTGGCAGACCTGGCGCCCGGACCCGGCAAGGCCTTCAGCCCCTCGCCCTCGATCAGTGACGACGGCACTCTGACGGTCGTGTCCGCGGGCTCCGACAGCGGAATCCAATTGCTGGACCTCAGCGATCCGGCGCACATCCGGCCGCTGTCGCAGGTGCCCGGTGTCGTCGCCGGCTGGGTCGCGCAGGGCCGCAAGGCCCTGCTCACGCTCAATTCGTACTGGACCTATCAGTTGTGGGATCTGACGGATCCCGCGCATCCGGTCGCGACCACCCCGGCGGTGCGTTTCGGTTCGGGGACACTGGGTCTGGCGCGATTCGTGGTGGCGCCTGATCTGCGCCACATGGTGACGATGGCACCCGAGACCACGTCGAGCGGGGCACTGGAGTCGACGATCAAGATGTGGGACCTCGGCGCCTCGGGCGGACCCCGCGAGATAACGCGGATGACCGGTGACGCCGGGCGGCCGTTCTCCTCGCTGGCGGTCACCCCGGATTGGCATTCCATGGTCACCCTCGCCGCGAATACGCTGCGGTTCTGGGACATCTCCGATCCCGAGCACCTGCGGCCGCTCACCGATCCGGTCATCGGGCACGCCTTCAATATCCAATCGGTGGACTTCAACCGCGACGTCACCGTGATGGCCACCGCCAGTGCGGATTCCACCGTCCGACTCTGGGACGTGCGCGATCGCCGACATCCCACACCCATCGGCGGGGCCATCACCATGCCCGGCCACACCAACTGGAACCTCGGGTTCGACCCGTCCACCGATCTGCTGATCGGCGTCGGCAGCGACGTCATGAGCATCTGGGATCTGGACGAGAGCAAAGCGCGGCAACGCATCTGCACCGCCACCCGCGGCGTGCTCACCGCCGAGGTCTGGCAGGCGCATCTGCCGCGACTGGCCTACCACCCGCCGTGTTCGGAGAAGCAATGAGTCGATGTCGAAGGGCGGCAGCGTTTTTCGCCGCGCTACTGATGCTGTCCGGGATGGCCGCGACGGCCCGGGCGGACGAGCCGTCCGGTCGGGTGCCGGTGGGCGGCGGGACCGGCATAGCCCTGCCGGAGGGGCAGTCGTTCCCGGTTCCGGGCGGAACGCTGCGATTCTTCAGCTACTGCACCCTCACGGCGATCGGGTACGACGCCCTGGGGAATCTCGTCGGCCTGACCAATGCGCACTGCATGTACGAGGATGAGCGGCAGCAGGTCGGCGACGAGGTGTTCTCCTGGACCGGAGTCACCGATCAGGGCGCGGCCCACGATCCGCGCGCGCTGGGCACCGTCGAATTCGTCGGTCGCGGCAACCCGATCGTCCCCGGGCCCAATGGTCCCGGCCTCGACTACGGGATCATCGTGTTCGACAAGGCGCTCGTGCAGCCCGTGGACACGGTGGGCGAGACCACGATTCGTCGCATCGCGCCACCGCCCGCGGCGGGGACGCCGGTGTGCAAGCAGGGCTACACCAGCGGCCGGACCTGCGGAACCATGCTCACCACCGCGGGTCCGTACCTGGTCAGCACGGTCTCGGAGATTCCCGGCGACTCCGGGGCCCCGGTAGTCTCGGACGACGCGCTCGTCGGCAATTCCTGGATGTGGGGCGGCGGCAGTTCGATCACCGCGATCATCGCCGACATGGACGCTCGCGGCGGCGTCGGCGCCGGATTCCACCTCGATTTTGGTGGATAGATGCGCGTCCGCTATATTGGACGACGGTCATCGACCCGGCTTCTCGAAGTTCTCTTCTCGAGGTCACTGCCGATGATCACCCCACATCGTTCTACCGAAGACCGTTGGTTGCTGCCGTCAGGCGGCTGAAGGTCCGGCGATATTGCCGGCGACCCACGCAGGGAGAACCGAGGTCGGGAAACCCGCGAGAGATCGCGACCGTTTCTTCTGCGCCCCGGGATCGCCTTGCGACCGGGGCGTTAGCTTTGTCGCCGGCCCCTGTGGCGGAACTCGGTAGTTCACACGAGATTCCGACCATCCAGAGAGGAGGCGAAGTATGGCAAACGCTGAGAAGATCACCGCCGTCGCGGAGATCACCGAGCAGTTCAAGGAGTCGACCGCGACCGTCGTCACGGAATACCGTGGCCTGTCGGTCAGCAAGATCACCGAGCTGCGTCGTGCCCTCGGTGCGAACGCTACCTACTCCGTCGCCAAGAACACCCTGGTCAAGCGCGCTGCCGCCGAGGCGGGCGTGGAAGGCCTGGATGACTTGTTCGTCGGTCCGACCGCCATCACCTTCATCACGGGTGAGCCGGTCGAAGCCGCGAAGGCGCTGAAGGCGTTCGCCAAGGACAACAAGGCGCTCATCATCAAGGGCGGCTACATGGACGGCGCCGCGCTGTCCGTGTCCGAGGTCGAGCGCATCGCCGACCTGGAGTCGCGCGAGGTGCTGCTGGCCAAGCTGGCCGGCGCCATGAAGGGCAACCTGTCGAAGGCCGCGGGTCTGTTCGCTGCCCCCGGCAACCAGGTCGCTCGCCTGCTCGCCGCTCTGCAGGAGAAGAAGCAGACCGAGGGTGGCGCTGCCGCTCCGGCCGCCGACGCTGCTGCCGACGCCGAATAAGTCACTACCCCAAACCTATTCGTCGCTGTTCGAACAGCGACGGACCTACGAAAGGAAATATCAATGGCCAACGTTGATGAGCTGCTCGAGACCTTCGCCGGCATGACCCTGCTGGAGCTGTCCGAGTTCGTGAAGGCGTTCGAGGACAAGTTCGAGGTCACCGCTGCCGCTCCGGTCGCCGTCGCCGTCGCGGGTGCCGCCGGCGCCCCGGCCGAGGCTGCCGAGGAGCAGGACGAGTTCGACGTCATCCTCGAGGGTGCCGGCGACAAGAAGATCCAGGTCATCAAGGTCGTGCGTGAGATCGTCTCCGGCCTGGGCCTGAAGGAAGCCAAGGACCTGGTCGAGGGCGCCCCGAAGGCGATCCTGGAGAAGGTCAACAAGGAGGCCGCCGAGGCCGCCAAGGCGAAGCTCGAAGAGGCCGGCGCCAAGATCACCGTCAAGTAAGACGGCGATACTCCGGGGATAAAACCCCGAAACCCCCACGCGAGTGGGATGGGCTGGAGGCTAAGCCTCCAGACCTCCTTAGAAAAGGGCGGTTCCCATTGTGGGACCGCCCTTTTCGCGTATCTTTCTCCCTTAATACACCCGTGATCGCGACCTCGGAATGAAACTTTCTACCGACCAGTCAGGTCCCGGTGTCCGAGACGGTATATATGCGATACAGTGGCCGAACCTACTGTGACGCGCCACACCGCGCGAAATTTGTGGCACGCGGTTACATGTAGAGCGCTCGTCGGAGAAAGTGGAGGTTGGCGTGGGCGTCGAGGTCAGGACCGAAGGCATCACGAAGTCGTTCGGTTCTCAGCGTATTTGGCAGGACGTCACGCTGACGCTGCCTCCGGGGGAAGTCAGCGCTCTGCTCGGCCCGTCCGGTACCGGTAAGTCCGTCTTCCTGAAGTCGCTGATCGGTCTGCTCCGTCCGGAGAAGGGCTCGATCTACATCGACGGCACCGACATCACCACCTGCTCCAACAAGGAGCTCTACGAGATCCGCAAGCTGTTCGGCGTCCTCTTCCAGGACGGCGCGCTGTTCGGCTCCATGAATCTGTTCGACAACACGGCCTTCCCGCTGCGCGAGCACACCAAGAAGAGCGAATCCGAGATCAAGAAGATCGTCATGGAGAAGCTCGAGCTGACCGGTCTGCTCGGCGCGGAAGGCAAGCTCCCCGGTGAGATCTCCGGTGGTATGCGCAAGCGTGCCGGCCTGGCCCGCGCGCTGGTGCTGGACCCGCAGATCATCCTCGTCGACGAGCCGGACTCCGGTCTGGATCCTGTTCGCACGACCTATCTCTCGCAGCTGTTGATCGATATCAACGCGCAGATCGACGCGACGATCCTGATCGTCACGCACAACATCAACCTGGCTCGTTCGGTGCCGGACAACATCGGCATGCTCTTCCGCCGCAATCTGGTCATGTTCGGTCCCCGCGAGGTGCTGCTCACCTCGGAGGAGCCGGTGGTCAAGCAGTTCCTCAACGGCCGCATGCAGGGCCCCATCGGTATGTCCGAGGAGAAGGACGAAGCCCAGATGGCCCGCGAGCAGGCCATGTTCGACGCCGGTCACCACAGCGGTGGCGCGGAGGAGATCGAGGGCATCATCCCGCAGATGCGTGCCACGCCGGGCATGCCGATCCGTGGTGCGGTGCAACGCCGTCGCGAGCGGGTCCGCCAGATCATGCACACGCTGCCCCCGGCCGCTCAGGAAGCCATCCGAGAGTCCATGTCGGAGAACGGCGATGATCACGACACACAGGTGATGCCCGCCTACACGGGCGGGTACGACACCACGGTTCGACAGAACCTGACTAACGGGTAACATACGGCGCGTGAATCCCACCCTGACGCGACTGCGCACCCCGGTCGAGTCGGGACTTGCCCAGGCCGGCAACATTTTCGCACTGTTCCTGGACGTGCTTCGCAAGACGTTCCGGCGGCCCTTCCAGGTCCGGGAGTTCATCGAGCAATCGTGGTTCATCGCGAGCGTCTCGATCCTCCCGGCCGCCCTGGTGGCAATCCCGTTCGGCGCCGTGGTGGCCCTGCAGACCGGCTCGCTCATCAAGCAGCTGGGTGCGGAGAACTTCACCGGCGCGACCAGCGTGCTGGCGACCGTGCAGCAAGCCGCACCGGTGGTGACCGCACTGATCATCGCCGGCGCGGCCGGTTCCGCCGTCGCCGCCGATCTCGGCTCGCGCACCATCCGCGAGGAGATCGACGCCATGGAGGTGCTGGGCATCGATCCCATTCAGCGCCTGGTGGTTCCGCGCGTGCTCGGCATGATGCTGGTCGCCTTCCTGCTCAACGGCCTGGTGTCGGTGGTCGGCATCTGCGGCGGCTATTTCTTCAACGTCGGGCTGCAGGGCGGCACCCCGGGCGCGTACCTCGCGTCCTTCTCCGCCCTCGCGCAGATCCCCGACCTGGTGATCGGTGAGATCAAGGCGCTGATCTTCGGCGTGGTGGCGGGCGTGATCGCCGCATACAAGGGCCTGCATCCGAAGGGGGGACCGAAAGGAGTGGGTGACGCGGTGAACCAGTCCGTGGTGATCACGTTCCTCGTGCTGTTCTTCCTCAATCTGGTTCTGACCCTGATCTATCTTCAGGTCGTCCCCGCAAAGGGCGCGTGACCCATGGTCGTTTCTCAGCGTTCCACCGTCTTCTCCCGGTCGGCGCGCCGGGTGAAGCCTGTGCTCGAGGCCCCGGTGAACCTGGTCGACAAGGCCGGGGATCAGATGTCGTTCTACTCCAGGGCGATCGGGGCCATCCCCAAGACGATCGTGCACTTCCGCAAGGAGGTCATGCGGCTGCTGGCCGAGGTGACCTTCGGCTCGGGTGCGCTCGCCGTCATCGGCGGCACCATCGGCGTCATCGTGTTCATGTCGGCGTCGGTGGGTGTGGTCGTCGGCCTGCAGGGCTTCAAAGCCCTTGACGCCCTTGGCTCCGGAGTCCTCACCGGCTTCCTGACCGGGTACATCAATACTCGCGAGCTCGCGCCCTTGGTTGCGGCGCTGGCGCTTTCGGCGACGGTCGGCTGTGGTTTCACCGCGCAGTTGGGCGCCATGCGGATCTCCGAGGAGATCGACGCGCTCGAGGTGATGGCGGTGCCGTCGGTGCCGTTCCTGGTGACCACGCGCGCCATCGCGGGCTTCCTCGCGGTGATTCCGCTGTACGTGGTCGGCCTGCTGGGCACCTATGTGGCGTCGCGGCTGATCAGCATCTACTTCAACGGGCAGTCGAGTGGTTCCTATGACCACTACTTCAGCCTGTTCCTGCCACCGGAAGACGTGCTCTATTCGTTCGTGAAGGTGCTCGTCTTCGCGTTCGTCATCATCCTGGTGCACTGCTACTACGGCTACAACGCCTCCGGCGGTCCCGCGGGCGTCGGCGTGGCCGTGGGTCGCGCGGTGCGCGCCGCGATCGTGCTGATCAACGTGCTGGACTTCTTCCTGTCCCTGGCGATCTGGGGCACGACCACGACGGTGCGGGTGGCCGGATGAGCAACCCGAAGAACGTCGAGTTGTGGCGCTCCACCGAGAAGCTGCGCAAGCGCACCCTCGGCGTGCTGTTCTTCCTGGTGGTGGCGCTGTTCCTGTGGACCACCATCGCCATCTACAACAAGACCTTCACCGACGTGGTGCGGGTCAATCTGATCACCGACACCGTCGGAAACGCCTTGACCCGCAACGCGGATGTGAAGGTCCGCGGCGTGACGGTCGGCGAGATGCGGTCGAGCAAGTACGACGGCAAGAACGTCACCCTCGATCTGGCCATCGACCCGGACAAGGCGGGCAAGATCCCGGCCAATGTGACCGCGCGACTGCTGCCCAAGACGCTGTTCGGCGAGCGCTACATCGACCTGGTGTGGCCGGACAACCCGCAGGGGCACCTCACCGCGGGCGTCACCCTCAAGCAGGACACCACCGGCAACGCCGTCGAGGTGAGCCAGCTGCTCGACCACATTCTGCCGCTGCTGCAGGCGATTCCGCCGCAGTACCTGTCCTCCACGCTGGGCGCGCTGTCCAACGCGCTACAGGGTCAGGGTGAGGAACTCGGCAAGACCGTCGACCGGCTCGACGACATCATCACCCAGGTCAACGGTGAGATGCCGACGCTGCAGCAGGATCTCAAGAGCCTGGCGGATGTCGCCACGACTTACTCCGATGCCGCCCCGCAGCTGGTGAACGCGCTGGACAACCTGCGCACCACCAACGCGACCATCGTGCAGAAGCGTTCGCAGATCGACACGCTGCTCGCGACGCTCACCCCGAGCGCCTCGACCACCGCCGACTTCCTGGTGGCCAACCGCGACAACATCATCGACGTGGCCGCCGACTCGCGACCCGCGCTCGAGGCGCTGGCCAAGTACTCGCCCAGCTACGCCTGCGCGCTGGCCGGTTTCGCGGAGCTCAAGCCGCGCATCGACCAGATCTTCGGCAAGGGCACCGACCTGCCGGGTTCGCGAGTGACCGTGCAGATCATCAATCCGCGCGGCCGCTACATCCCCAACCAGGACGAGCCGCGCTGGTTCGATACGCGTCCGCCGCTGTGCGTCCCGATGTACCCGCCCGGCACCGACCCGGGCCAGTACACCGACGGTTCCGCGAACGACGGCTCCTACCAGGTGCCCAGCCGCAACCCGGGCGACCAGAACATCGGCAAGATGGCGGAGCCGCAGTACAAGGTGTACGGGCCGCAGGCCCCCAGCACCGCGTATTCGCCGCAGGAGGCCCAGGCGCTGGGCGCGATCTACGGTGCGGCCCACGGTGTCTCGCCGGAAGAGGTGCCCACCTGGGTGACCAAGATCGCCGCCCCGGCGTTCCGCGGCAGTGAGGTGAGCGTCAAGTGAAGGATCTGTTGCGCGGCCTCGGGCCGACGCTGACCAAACTGATCGCCTTCATTCTCGTCACGGTCTTCCTGACGGGCGTGCTGGCGTTGACCATCGCCAACTACGGTGGCGGCGGCACCAAGTTCAATGCCCGCTTCACCGACGTGACGTCGCTGAACAAGGGCGACGAGGTGCGCATCGCGGGTGTTCGCGTGGGCAAGGTGACCGGCGTGTCCATCGTGGACAAGCGCCTGGCCAATGTGGAATTCGAACTGAGCGACCGGGATTGGCTGCCCGCCTCCACCACCGCGACCATCAAGTACCGCAACCTGGTGGGCCAGCGCTACATCGCGCTGGAGCAGGGCGCCGGGCAGCAGGGCCGCAAGATGAACAAGGGCTCGACGATTCCGCTGGAGCGCACCAAGCCCGCGGTCAATCTGACCGAGCTGTTCAACGGCTTCCGGCCGCTGTTCCAGACGCTGACGCCCGAGGACGTGAACAAGCTGTCCTCGGAGATCATCCAGGTCTTCCAGGGTGAATCCGGCACCATCCGGGATCTGGTCGCCACCACGGCCTCGCTCACCAACAAGGTGGCCGACAAGGACGCGGTGATCGGCTCACTGATCAAGAACCTGAATGCCGTTCTGGACAGCATCAATTCGCGCGGCGACCAGCTCGACCAGCTGATCGTGAACACCGAGGCGCTGGTCACCGGGCTCAACGCCGACCGCGGCACCATCGGTTCCGCGATCACCTCGCTGGGCAATCTGGCCTCGGCCACCGGCGACCTGCTGGTCCCGGTCCGGCCGAACCTGCAGGGCGCGATCGCGGGCCTCAACCAGTTGACCGGCACGCTCAACGACCGCAAGGACGAGGTCGACGAGGGCCTGACCAACCTGCCGATCAAGATGGAGAAGCTCGGCCGCGCCGCTTCCTACGGCTCCTGGTTCCAGTTCTACCTGTGCGGCATCGACATCGTCGCCGGGCCGGGCACGAAGGACGCGCCGCAGCTGAATCTGCCGCCCGCACTGCAGAACATGCCGACGGTGAATCAGCCGATCTACACGAATCCGGCCCCGCGCTGCCATGGGAAGGGAGGCCGCTGATGGACGATCGCGCCGTACTCGGCAAGCGCAGTCCGGCATTCATGGGCGGGCTCGGCCTGCTCATGGTGCTGCTGGTGACCATGTCCGCGTTCAGCCTCGACAAGCTGCCGCTGCTGTCGGCCGGTACCAAGTACACCGCCGAGTTCTCCGAGGCCGCGGGCCTGAAGAAGGGCAACGAGGTCCGCATCGCCGGTGTGAAGGTGGGCGCGGTCTCCGACGTCCGCCTCGACGGCGACAAGGTGCTCGTCGACTTCCGCACCCAGGACGCCTGGGTCGGCAACGAGACCACCGCCTCGATCCAGATCAAGACGCTGCTCGGGCAGAAGTACCTGGCGCTCGACCCCAAGGGCACCAAGATCCTCAACCCGTCCGACCGGATCCCGCTCTCGCGCACCGTGTCTCCCTACGACGTGGTCGACGCCTTCAGCGACGCCGCCAAGAACATCGAGGACACCAACACCGATCAGCTCGCGCAGAGCTTCCGGGTGCTCTCGGACGCCTTCTCGGCGACCCCGCCGGAACTGCGCGGCTCCATCGACGGCGTGGCCCGGCTCTCGGAGTCGCTGGCCAAGCGCGACGATCAGCTGCGGCAGCTGTTCGCGGCCACCAAGACCACCTCCAAGGTGCTGGCGGACCGCAATCAGGAATTCGAGCGGCTCATCGCCAACGGCGGCCAGTTGCTCGCCGAGCTGAATGTGCGCCAGCAGGCCATCCATCAGCTGCTCACCGGCGCGAAAACCGTTGCGACGGAACTGACCGCGCTGGTCAAGGACAACGAGGAGCAGATCGGCCCGGCGCTGACCAACCTCAACAAGACCATCGACATCCTCAACAACCACCAGGCCGACATCTCCAAGACGTTGGCCTTGGCCGCGCCCTTCTACGGGCTCTACTCCAACGTGCTGGGCACCGGCCGCTGGTTCGACGCGGTCATCACCAACCTGATTCCGCCCGCCCTGCCGGATATTCCGGGCAACCGGGATCCGATCCGAAAGCTGGGAGGTTAGTCCGTGACGAATCCGCTGACCGCCCTGCGCGGTTCGAGCACCAAGAGCAAAGTCATCGCCGCGGTGGCCGTCTTGGCCGTCGTGCTCGCCGGCGTGGCCTGGTGGGGCTTCCAGAAGCTCAACACCACCACCATCACCGCGTCCTTCGACAAGTCCATCGGCATCTACGAGGGCTCGGACGTCCGCATCCTGGGAGTCCCGGTCGGCCATGTCACGAAGGTGACGCCCAAGGGCGACATCGTCGAGGTGGTGATGGAGGTGGACCGCAAGTACGACGTCCCCGCCGACGCCAAGGCCGCCCAGATCACCCCGTCGGTGGTGTCGGACCGGTACATCCAGCTCGCGCCCGCCTACAAGGGCGGACCGAAGATGGGCCGCAACGCGACAATCCCCAAGGACCGCACCGCGACTCCCGTCGAGGTGGATCGGCTCTACAAGAGCATCACCGAACTGTCCAACGCCCTCGGCCCGGACGGTGCGAACAAGCCCGGCGCGAACGGCGAAGGCGCACTGAACCAGTTGGTGCGCACCGGCGCGGAGAACCTCTCCGGCAACGGTGAGGCGCTCGGCAACAGCTTCACCCAGCTGTCCAAGGCCGCGCACGCGCTCTCGGATTCGCGCACCGACATCTTCGACACGGTCAAGAACCTGCAGACCTTCGTGCAGATGCTGGCCGACAACGACTCCCAGGTGCGGACCTTCAACACCCAGCTGGCCTCGCTGGCCGGGTTCCTGTCCGACGAGCGCCAGACCCTCGGCGACGCGCTGAGCCTGCTGTCGGTCGCGCTCGGCGACGTGGCCCGGTTCATCGACAACAACCGGGATCTGGTGCAGTCCAACGCGGATGCGCTGACCAAGCTCACCCAGACCCTCGCCGATCAGCGCGACGATCTGGCCAAGGCGCTGCCGCTCATCCCGACCGCGCTGAGCAACCTGATCAACGTGCACGACGCCGAGACCGGCACGCTCGCCATGCGCACCAACTTCACCGACATGCAGGACCCGTTCGGTGTCGTGTGCAAGATGCTGGACCTGGGCAAGCTGCGTCCCGGCGACCCCAAGTTCGACGCCATCTCCCGGCAGCTCGGGCCGATCCTGAACAACTGCAAGGCGATCACCGATCAGATCACCGCGGGTGTGAAGACGCCGTCGCTGATCCTGCCGTTCGGCATCCTCAGCGGCGAGAACGAGCAGCACAACACGGTGCCCGGCACCGTCCCCGGCAATCCGTCCGACCAGCTGCCGCCGTCGCAGCAGGAAGGTGGGCAGCGATGAGCGCCAACCGGATTCGCGGAGGCCGGATCAGGCGGGCCGCCCTGGCCGCCACCTCGCTGGGCGCGGTCACCCTGGTGGTCGCGGGCTGCGGCGCGAACAGCATTCCGCTGCCCGGCGGCCCGAACGTGGGCAAGCACCCGCTGCACCTCGACATCCGCTTCGCCGACGTGCTGGACCTGGTCCCGCAGTCCTCGGTGAAGGTCGACGGTGTGGCCGTGGGCCGGGTCGACAAGATCCGCATCGCGCCCGACAACGCCTGGGAAGCCAGCGTGCAGGTGCTGGTCAACGATGACGTGAAGCTGCCCGCCAATGCCCACGCCGAGGTCAAGCAGACCAACCTGCTCGGTGAGAAGTACATCGAATTGACCGCTCCCGCAAAGGATCCCGACTCCGCGCCGCTGAAGGACGGAGCCAAGATCCCGGTCGAGAACACCCAGACCGCGACCGAGGTCGAGCAGGTGCTGGGCGCGCTCTCGCTGCTGCTCAACGGTGGTGGCGTGGCGCAGTTGCAGCCGATCGTGGTGGAGCTCAACAAGACCCTCGGCGGTCGTGAGGGCAAGGTCCGCGATCTGCTGGACCAGGCCAACACCCTGATCAAGGGTCTCGACGACCAGGTCGACAACATCACCCGCGCGCTCGACAGCCTCGACACGCTCTCGAGCCGGGTGGCGCAGCAGACCACCCAGATCTCGAAGGTCCTCGACGAGCTGCCCGCGGGCATCAAGATCCTCAATGAGCAACGGCCGCAACTCATTCAGCTGCTCACCCAGCTGGATCGGGTGGGGCAGGCCGGATTCGACGTGTTGAATCACTCGAAGGACAACCTGATCACCGACCTGTCCTCGCTGCGGCCCACGCTGCAGGCGCTGGGCGCGTCGTCCAACGATCTGGTGTCGGCGTTCCCGCTGCTGCCGACGTACCCGTTCCCGGACGAGGCGATCAAGTCCACCTTCGGCGGTCAGGTCAACACCTGGCTCTCGGTGGACCTGCAGATCGGCACGCTGCTGTCGAATCTCGGTGTCGGCAAACAGGATCCGCAGTACCTGCCGCCCACGGGCCGCCCGGTCTACGTGGATCCGACCAACCCGTACTACAACGGCAACGGGCCGCGCGGCGGCTGGCCGACCATCTCCCTACTGCCGCTGCCGAACACCGTGGCGCGGCCGACCGGGGCCACCGGACCGACCGATCCGCTCGGATCGATCCTCGAGCAGCTGGGAGTGGGTGGTCCGCGATGACACGCCTGGTACGTAATCAGTTGATCGCCTTCGCGCTGATCGCCGTGCTGGGCGTGGTGTTCGTCGGCGCCAAATACGTTCGCCTGGACAACATGCTGGGCTTCGGGCTCTACAAGGTGAAGGTCGAGGCCAAGGAGACCGGCAACCTGTCCAAGGGCGCGGAGGTCACCTACCGCGGCGTCCCCGTGGGCCGGGTCGGCGACCTCGACGTCACCCCCGACGGCGTGCTCATCACCCTGGAGATGAACTCCGGCAAGCCCAAGGTCCCCGCCAACGCGGTGGCCGCCATCGCCGACCGCTCCGCCATCGGCGAGCAGTACGTCGACCTGATGCCGACCAGCGACACCTCGCCCTACCTGCACGACGGGTCGGTCATCAAGGGCGCGACCACGCCCATTCACGTCGAGGACCTGCTCTCCAGCGTCGACAGCTTCGCCGGCACCACCGATCTGAAGGCGTTGTCCACCACCATCACCGAGCTGGGCAAGGCGTTCGACGGCCGCGGCGACGACCTCAAGATCCTGGTCGACTCGCTCAACAAGTTCACCGCCACCGCCAGTGGCGACAACCTGCAGCAGACCCTCGCACTGATCCGCTCCGCCCGTACCGCGCTCGGCACCCAGGCCGAGCAGTCCCCGGCGATCCTGCAGTTCAGCGACGGCCTCGACAAGCTCACCGCGCAGCTCAAGTCCAACGACCCGGACATCCGCCGCCTCATCGGCACCGGCACCGACGCGGGCTCCGCGATCCAGCGCCTGCTGCAGGAGAGCGGCCCGGCCCTCACCACGGACCTCGGCAACCTGCGCACCCTGCTGCTGGCCATCTCGCCCAAGTTCTACGCGCTCGGACCGGTACTGGCCATGCTGCCGCTGCTGCCGCTCGGTGGCTCCTCCACCGCGCCCGGCGACGGCACCACCCACTTCGGCCTGGTGCTCGAGACCAACAACCCGCCCGCCTGCACCGTCGGATACGAAGGCACGCAACGGATTCTGGACCAGATGAAGGCCCAGAACCCCAACTTCGACGACAGCCGCGACGACTTCCCGTTCAACACCCAGGCGGCCTGCACGGTCCCGCAGGGTAGCGAGACCGCCGTCCGCGGCGCCGGGCGCGCCGAACTGGCCGACCCCAGCGTCCCGCAGCCGTGGGACGACAAGCCCAAGTACGACCCGGACAAGCTCAACCTGAACCCGGTCGCGACCCAGCTGGCGGGCCTGATGGGCGTCACCGTCAAGCACTGACCGCTGACGGTGACGGAAGTCCCAGCCAGGGCGCGAAGAGAGGAAAGTATGGTGGCGGCGTGAGCCAGCAAAAGGACAGCGATTCGGGGGAGAACCTCGAGAAGCCGACAAGCGAGTCGGTTCCCGAAACAACCCCGGAAGTGTCCTGGGCCGACGTCGCGACCAGCGAATCCTTCCAGCAGGCGGGCGCTGAGGAGGTTTCGGAGGAGACCGAGACCGCCGTAACCGAAACCGCCACAGTCGAATCCGCCGAACCCACGGTGGTGCTGGACAAGCCCGCCACGCCCGTGGACGCGCCGCCTCCGGCCGAGCCTGCCTCGGATTTCGCGCCTGGCTCGGACATGCGGCGTTTCGCGCTGGTCGGTTCCGTCGTGCTGCTGGCGGCCTCCGTGGTCGCCGCGGCGGTGGTCGGCTTCCTCTGGTTCGGCGACCACAAGGACGACTCCCGCGCGAACGCCCGCGACGCCGCCCTGACCGACGCCCGGCAGGCCGCGGTCAACCTCATGTCGATCAACCCGGACGATATCGACGGATCGCTGGCAAATATCCGGTCATCCATGACCGGGGACCTGCTCAAGCAGCAGGAGGACGGGCAGGATCAGCTCAAGCAGACCGCCCAGGACTCCAAGACCCGCATCACCGCCGACGTCGAGGGCCTCACGCTCACCTCGCTCAACAGCGAGCTCGACCACGCCTCCGCCTTCGCGGTGCTGAAGATCACCCGCAGCTGGCCCGGCGGCCAGCCCGCCACCTTCCGCCAGCTGTGGACCCTCGACATGGTCAAGCAGGGCAACACCTGGAAGGCCGAGAAGGCGCAGAACCTGGGCGAACCGGTACCGCTCGGCTCGGCCGCGCAGGACGCTCAGCAGCCGACCTCGACCCCGCAGCCGACTTCGACCCCCAAACCGGGCAACTAGGAGGGAGTGACCATGGCCAACCGGAAACGCCCCGTCAACCGCGTCACCCCGCGCCGCCCGGCCGCCGCTCGCGGCACCGCGTCGCGCACCACCGCGGCGGACGTGCAGAACGCTCCGACAGTGAAGAACGCCCGGTCCACCACCGAGCGTTCGAACCGATCCGCGGCACGTTCCACCCCGCCGCGCGGCTCGGGCCTGACCAAACTCCCTGCCTCGCAACAGTATTCCAAGCCGACCCGACAGGGCGGATTTTGGCGTAACTGGGGTGTCGCCACGGTCTGCGGCGCGCTCTCGGTGTTGCTGCTCGCTTTCGCGGTCACCGGTGCGGTGCATCACTGGGTGAGCAAGCCGAAGTCGGACTCCGGCAATCTCGCCTACGTCGACAACGGCGCCACCGACGAGGTGAAGGCCGCGGGCGATCACGCCCTGGCCACCCTCTACGGCTACAAGGCCGCCGACATCGACAAGTGGAAGACCTCGGTCAACTCGGTGCTCACCGACAAGATGCAGAAGGACTTCGCCAAGTACGTCGACACCACGGTCGACACCATCAAGCAGACCCAGACCGACACCGAGGTCAAGACCGACCCGATCGGCGTGACCCTGCTCACCGGCGACCGCGCGGAACTGCTGGTCAACCTGAACATTTCGGCCATCAAGGACGGCAAGCCCGAACCCTTGGCCTCGGGCCCGATCGTGCTGCGCATGCAGAAGGTCGGCGGCCACTGGCTGGCCTCGGATATCACCGATAAGTAGGGCGCGCAGCAGGCCGCTCACCGGTGTCTTTCCGGTATCGCGCCACGTCGCCGGGTGATCTTGTAGTGGGACAGGCGATCTCGCGATTTGTCAACTCGGGCCGCCACTTGACGACTTTCGCCCGAGCCGTCACGCTATTCACAACAGCGGCGGCTGTCACAGGGGACAGAACGCCGGCGAGGGCCTTGCGAACGCAGCCAGCGGACTCTGCGGCCCAGCCGGAAATCCATGTGGAGACCGTCACTCGGAAGTGCCGATATCGGGCGCGGGTCGCCCCGATATCGACACAGACACACCGGGGCGAAGTTGCCGCCCACGGATCGCCACGGGTGGTACTTTGACACCCCCGTAGGTTTGGGTGTAGTTTTGGACGTTGCGCTGGCTGCCTCCTGTCCATACCTCGATCGCATCACGAAAGTTCCACCCTTCCGGTGTTACTTCCGCTGTTTGCTGTTCGAGTTTCGTTCGGGTGCTACCAGCGGAATTCGTAGCAGACAAGCGACGGTCGCGGACCACCACGCGACGCGCGTGAGGTGCTGGAAGGACGCATCTTGGCAGTCTCCACCCAGACCAAGGCCGGTATCCCCGGAGCCCCGAAGCGGGTGTCTTTCGCGAAGATTCGCGAACCCCTGGAGGTTCCCGGACTTCTCGATCTACAAACCGAATCGTTCGCCTGGCTGGTCGGTTCAGCAGACTGGCGTGAGCGTGCCACCGCGCGCGGCGACGTCACGAACCCCGTCGGGGGCCTCGAGGAGGTGCTCGAGGAGCTGTCGCCGATCGAGGACTTCTCCGGCTCCATGTCACTGTCCTTCTCCGACCCGCGCTTCGAAGAGGTCAAGGCCTCCATCGAAGAGTGCAAGGACAAGGACATGACCTACGCGGCACCGCTCTTCGTGACCGCGGAGTTCATCAACAACAACACCGGTGAGATCAAGTCTCAGACGGTCTTCATGGGTGACTTCCCGATGATGACCGACAAGGGCACGTTCATCATCAACGGCACCGAGCGCGTCGTCGTGTCGCAGCTGGTCCGTTCGCCGGGTGTGTACTTCGACGACTCCATCGACAAGTCGACCGAGAAGACGCTGCACTCCGTGCGTGTCATCCCCTCGCGTGGCGCGTGGCTGGAGTTCGACGTCGACAAGCGCGACACCGTCGGTGTGCGTATCGACCGCAAGCGTCGCCAGCCGGTCACCGTGCTGCTCAAGGCGCTGGGTCTGACCACCGAGGAGATCACCGAGCGTTTCGGTTTCTCCGAGATCATGATGTCCACCCTCGAGAAGGACTCCACCCCGGGTCAGGACGAGGCGCTGCTCGACATCTACCGCAAGCTGCGTCCGGGCGAGCCGCCGACCAAGGAGTCCGCGCAGACCCTGCTGGAGAACCTGTTCTTCAAGGAGAAGCGCTACGACCTGGCGCGCGTCGGTCGCTACAAGATCAACAAGAAGCTGGGCCTGAACCTGGACCAGCCGGTCACCGGCTCGACGCTGACCAAGGAAGACATCGTCGCGACGATCGAGTACCTGGTCCGTCTGCACCAGGGCGATCGCATGATGACCGCCCCCGGCGGCTCCGAGGTCCCGGTCGACGTCGATGACATCGACCACTTCGGCAACCGTCGTCTGCGGACGGTTGGCGAGCTGATCCAGAACCAGATCCGCGTGGGCCTCTCGCGTATGGAGCGCGTCGTGCGTGAGCGCATGACCACTCAGGACGTCGAGGCCATCACCCCGCAGACCCTGATCAACATCCGTCCCGTCGTGGCGGCGATCAAGGAGTTCTTCGGCACCTCGCAGCTGTCGCAGTTCATGGACCAGAACAACCCGCTCTCGGGTCTGACCCACAAGCGTCGTCTCTCGGCGCTGGGCCCGGGTGGTCTGTCCCGTGAGCGCGCCGGCCTGGAAGTCCGTGACGTCCACCCGTCGCACTACGGCCGCATGTGCCCGATCGAGACCCCGGAAGGCCCGAACATCGGCCTGATCGGTTCGCTCTCGGTCTACGCCCGGGTGAACCCGTTCGGTTTCATCGAGACCCCGTACCGCAAGGTCGTCGACGGCCGCGTCACCGATGAGGTCAAGTACCTCACCGCCGACGAGGAAGACCGCCACATCCGCGCCCAGGCGAACTCGCCGGTGGACGCGGACGGCCGCTTCCTCGAGGAGCGCGTCCTCGCCCGCCACGGCAACGAGGAGATGGAATACGTCCCGGCCCGTGACATCGACTACATGGATGTCTCGCCGCGACAGATGGTTTCCGTCGCGACCGCGATGATTCCGTTCCTCGAGCACGACGACGCCAACCGTGCCCTCATGGGCGCGAACATGCAGCGTCAGGCCGTGCCGCTGATCCGTTCCGAGTCGCCGCTGGTCGGCACCGGTATGGAGCTGCGTGCCGCGGTCGACGCCGGCGACGTGGTCGTGAACGCCAAGGCCGGTGTGGTGGAAGAGGTTTCGGCCGACTTCATCACCGTCATGCACGACGACGGCACCCGCCGCAGCTACCGCCTGCGCAAGTTCGAGCGCTCCAACCAGGGCACCTGCGCCAACCAGCGTCCGATCGTGGACGAGGGCATGCGCGTGGAGGCCGGGCACGTGCTCGCCGACGGTCCTTGCACCGAGAACGGTGAGATGGCCCTGGGCAAGAACCTGCTCGTGGCGATCATGCCGTGGGAAGGCCACAACTACGAGGACGCGATCATCCTGTCGCAGCGCCTCGTGGAGGACGATGTGCTCACCTCGATCCACATCGAGGAGCACGAGATCGACGCTCGCGACACCAAGCTCGGTGCCGAGGAGATCACCCGGGACATCCCGAACGTCTCCGACGAGGTCCTCGCGGACCTGGACGAGCGCGGCATCGTGCGCATCGGCGCGGAGGTCCGTGACGGCGACATCCTGGTCGGCAAGGTCACCCCGAAGGGCGAGACCGAGCTGACTCCCGAAGAGCGCCTGCTGCGCGCCATCTTCGGTGAGAAGGCGCGCGAGGTTCGCGACACCTCCCTCAAGGTGCCGCATGGTGAGTCCGGCAAGGTCATCGGCGTGCGCGTCTTCTCGCGTGACGACGACGACGATCTGCCCCCGGGTGTCAATGAGCTGGTGCGCGTTTACGTCGCGCAGAAGCGCAAGATCCAGGACGGCGACAAGCTCGCCGGTCGCCACGGCAACAAGGGCGTCATCGGCAAGATCCTTCCGCAGGAAGACATGCCGTTCCTCCCGGACGGCACCCCGGTCGACATCATCCTGAACACCCACGGTGTGCCGCGTCGTATGAACATCGGTCAGGTGCTGGAAACCCATCTGGGTTACATCGCCAAGACCGGCTGGCAGGTCGAGGGCACTCCGGACTGGGCGAAGAACCTGCCCGAGGAGATGATCGGACAGCCCGCCGACACGAACATCGCCACCCCGGTGTTCGACGGTGCGCGCGAGGAGGAGCTGACCGGTCTGCTGGCTTCGACGCTGCCGAACCGCGACGGCGAGAAGATGATCGACGACAACGGCAAGGCGGTGCTGCTCGACGGCCGCTCCGGCGAGCCGTTCCCGTACCCGGTCTCGGTCGGCTACATGTACATCCTGAAGCTGCACCACCTGGTCGACGACAAGATCCACGCGCGTTCGACCGGTCCGTACTCGATGATCACGCAGCAGCCGCTGGGTGGTAAGGCGCAGTTCGGTGGTCAGCGCTTCGGTGAGATGGAGTGCTGGGCCATGCAGGCCTACGGCGCCGCCTACACCCTGCAGGAACTCCTCACCATCAAGTCGGACGACGTGGTCGGCCGCGTGAAGGTGTACGAGGCCATCGTCAAGGGCGAGAACATTCCGGAGCCGGGTATCCCGGAGTCGTTCAAGGTTCTGCTCAAGGAGCTCCAGTCGCTGTGCCTGAACGTGGAGGTGCTGTCCTCGGACGGCGCGGCCATCGAGATGCGCGACGGCGACGACGAGGACCTGGAGCGCGCCGCGGCGAACCTGGGTATCAACCTGTCCCGCAACGAGGCTGCGACGGTCGACGACCTGGCGCAGTGAGCGATCGGTCGCGGAGCGCTGTGAAAAGCGCTCCGCGGCAACGGATTTAGCGAACTTTTGCTCAAACTCAACCCGAACAGGGGAAAGGAAGTTACGTGCTAGACGTCAACTTCTTCGATGAACTCCGGATCGGCCTGGCGACCGCCGAAGACATTCGCAACTGGTCGTTTGGCGAGGTCAAGAAGCCGGAGACCATCAACTACCGCACGTTGAAGCCGGAGAAGGACGGCCTCTTCTGCGAGAAGATCTTCGGTCCCACCCGGGACTGGGAGTGCTACTGCGGCAAGTACAAGCGCGTCCGCTTCAAGGGCATCATCTGTGAGCGCTGTGGCGTCGAGGTGACTCGCGCCAAGGTGCGTCGTGAGCGCATGGGCCACATCGAGCTGGCCGCTCCGGTCACGCACATCTGGTACTTCAAGGGTGTCCCGTCGCGTCTGGGCTACCTGCTCGACCTGGCGCCGAAGGATCTCGAGAAGATCATCTACTTCGCCGCCTACGTCATCACCGCTGTGGATGACGAGCTCCGCCACAACGAGCTGTCCACGCTCGAGGCGGAGATGGAGGTCGAGAAGAAGACCGTCGCCGATCAGCGTGACGCCGACCTGGAGGCCCGCGCCCAGAAGCTCGAGGCCGACCTGGCCGAGCTCGAGGCCGAGGGTGCCAAGTCCGACGTCCGCCGCAAGGTCAAGGACGGCGGCGAGCGCGAGATGCGTCAGCTGCGTGACCGCGCCCAGCGTGAGCTGGACCGGCTCGACGAGATCTGGACCACCTTCACCAAGCTGGCCAAGAAGCAGCTGATCATCGACGAGGTGATCTACCGCGAGCTGCAGGACCGCTACGGCGAATACTTCACCGGCGCAATGGGTGCCGAGGCGATCCAGAAGCTCATGGAGACCTTCGACATCGACGCCGAGGCCGAGAACCTGCGCGAGACCATTCGTACGGGCAAGGGCCAGAAGAAGCTTCGCGCGCTGAAGCGTCTGAAGGTCGTCGCCGCGTTCCAGACCAACGGCAACTCGCCGATGGGCATGGTCCTCGACGCCGTGCCGGTGATCCCGCCGGAGCTGCGTCCGATGGTGCAGCTGGACGGTGGCCGCTTCGCGACCTCCGACCTCAACGACCTGTACCGCCGCGTCATCAACCGCAACAACCGTTTGAAGCGACTGATCGATCTGGGTGCGCCCGAGATCATCGTGAACAACGAGAAGCGCATGCTTCAGGAGTCGGTGGACGCGCTGTTCGACAACGGCCGTCGTGGCCGTCCGGTCACCGGTCCGGGTAACCGCCCGCTAAAGTCCCTGAGCGATCTGCTCAAGGGCAAGCAGGGTCGTTTCCGTCAGAACCTGCTCGGCAAGCGTGTCGACTACTCCGGCCGTTCGGTCATCGTGGTCGGCCCGCAGCTGAAGCTGCACCAGTGTGGTCTGCCCAAGCTGATGGCGCTCGAGCTGTTCAAGCCGTTCGTCATGAAGCGTCTGGTCGACCTGAACCACGCGCAGAACATCAAGTCCGCCAAGCGGATGGTCGAGCGTCAGCGTCCCCAGGTGTGGGATGTCCTCGAAGAGGTCATCTCCGAGCACCCGGTGCTGCTGAACCGTGCGCCCACCCTGCACCGCCTGGGTATCCAGGCCTTCGAGCCGCTGCTGGTCGAAGGCAAGGCCATCCAGCTGCACCCGCTCGTGTGTGAGGCGTTCAACGCCGACTTCGACGGTGACCAGATGGCCGTGCACCTGCCGCTGTCGGCGGAGGCGCAGGCCGAGGCCCGCATCCTGATGCTGTCCTCGAACAACATCCTGTCGCCGGCGTCGGGTCGTCCGCTCGCCATGCCGCGTCTGGACATGGTGACCGGTCTGTACTACCTGACCCGCCTCGAAGAGGGCGCGAAGGGCGAGTACCGGGCCGCCACCAAGGACGAGGCCGAGTTCGGCGTCTACTCCTCGCCCGCCGAGGCGCAGATGGCCGTCGACCGCGGTGAGCTGACCGTGCGGACGCTCATCAAGATCCGTCTGACCGAGCAGCGTCCCCCGCGGGACGTCGAGGCCGAGCTGTTCCCGAACGGCTGGCAGCGTGGCGACGCGTGGATCACCAAGACCACGCTGGGCCGCGTCATCTTCAACGATCTGCTCCCGGCGGACTACGCGTTCATCGACGAGCCGATGCCGAAGAAGCGTCAGGCGGCGATCATCAACGATCTCGCCGAGCGCTACCCGATGATCGTCGTCGCGCAGACCGTCGACAAGCTGAAGGACTCCGGCTTCTACTGGGCCACGCGTTCGGGTGTCACCGTCTCCATGTCGGACGTTCTCGTTCCGACCGAGAAGGCCGAGATCATGGCGCGCTACGACGCCCAGGCCGACCAGATCGAGAAGAAGTACCAGCGTGGTGCTCTGGACCACCAGGAACGCAACAACGCCCTGGTCAAGATCTGGCAGGAAGCGACCGAAGAGGTCGGTAAGGCGCTGCGCGCGCACTACCCGGCCGACAACCCGATCATCACGATCGTCGACTCGGGCGCCACGGGTAACTTCACCCAGACTCGTACCCTCGCGGGCATGAAGGGTCTGGTGACCAACCCGAAGGGTGAGTTCATCCCGCAGCCGATCAAGTCCTCCTTCCGTGAGGGCCTGACGGTTCTGGAGTACTTCATCAACACCCACGGTGCGCGAAAGGGTCTGGCCGACACCGCGCTTCGTACCGCCGACTCGGGTTACCTGACCCGTCGTCTGGTGGACGTGTCGCAGGACGTCATCGTGCGCGAGACCGACTGTGGCACCGAGCGCGGCATCGTGGTGCCGATCGCGGAGAAGCAGGCCGACGGCTCGCTCATCCGGGACGCCCACGTGGAGACCAGCACCTACGCTCGTACGCTGGCCACCGACGCGGTGGACGCCAAGGGCAATGTCGTCGTCGAGAAGGGCCACGACCTGGGCGATCCCGCCCTGGAGGCGCTGCTCGAGGCCGGCATCACCGAGGTGAAGGTCCGCTCCGTGCTGACCTGCACCACCGGCACCGGCGTGTGCGCCACCTGCTACGGCCGCTCGATGGCGACCGGCAAGCTGGTGGACATCGGTGAGGCCGTCGGTATCGTCGCCGCCCAGTCCATCGGTGAGCCCGGTACCCAGCTGACCATGCGTACCTTCCACCAGGGTGGTGTCGCGGGTGACGACATCACGGGTGGTCTGCCCCGAGTTCAGGAGCTCTTCGAGGCTCGTGTGCCCAAGGGCAAGGCCCCCATCGCCGAGGTGTCGGGTCGCGTGCGGCTCGAGGACGACGACCGCTTCTACAAGATCACGATCATCCCGGACGACGGGTCGGACGAGGTCCTGTACGACAAGCTGTCGAAGCGTCAGCGGCTGCGGGTGTTCAAGCACGAGGACGGTTCCGAGCGTCTGCTCGCCGACGGCGATCACGTGGAAGTCGGCCAGCAGCTGCTGGAGGGCTCCGCGGATCCGCACGAGGTGCTGCGCGTGATGGGCCCCCGTCAGGTGCAGATCCACCTGGTCCACGAGGTCCAGGAGGTCTACCGCTCGCAGGGTGTGTCGATCCACGACAAGCACATCGAGGTCATCGTGCGCCAGATGCTGCGTCGCGTGACGATCATCGATTCGGGTGCGACCGAGTTCCTGCCCGGCTCCCTGGTGGAGCGCGCCGAGTTCGAGAACTCGAACCGTCGCGTGGTCTCCGAGGGTGCCGAGCCGGCCTCCGGCCGTCCGGTCCTGATGGGTATCACCAAGGCGTCGCTCGCGACCGATTCGTGGCTGTCGGCGGCCTCCTTCCAGGAGACCACCCGCGTGCTCACGGACGCCGCGATCAACTGCCGCTCCGACAAGCTGATCGGCCTGAAGGAGAACGTGATCATCGGTAAGCTGATCCCCGCCGGTACCGGTATCAACCGCTACCGCAACATCCAGGTTCAGCCCACCGAGGAGGCCCGCCAGGCCGCGTACGCTGTCCCGTCCTACGACGACAGCTACTACAGCCCGGACGGCTTCGGCACCTCCACCGGTGCCGCGGTCCCGCTGGACGACTACGGCTTCAGCGACTACCGCTAAGCAGTAGCCAGGCAATAGATTTCGGCCCCCGCTCCGACTCGGAGCGGGGGCCGTTCTCTGTTCGGGGCCGGTTTGTCGTTCCGGGCCGGTTGGCCGGGGGCGGGTCTAAGCTGGTTGCGAGAGTTTTGCCAGTCCCCGGCCGGAGGAGTCGGCATGTCTGCTCGTGGTGGTGTGGTCGCGGCCCTGCTGTGCGGGGCGGCGTTATCGGCGAGTGTGCCGCTGGCACAGGCCGATCCGAGTCCGGGCTGCGCGCACGGCGGCCTGTTGACCGGCGTCATGACGCCCGGCACCGGTAGCGCGGGCCAGAGCATCCGCCGTGAGGCGGACGTCTGGGGATGCTCCGGCCCGCTGCTGCCCGGCATCACGGCGGGACATTTCAGCGCCGAATTGCCTTGGAACGCACTCGATTCACCGTCGCTGGGCCAATTCGCCTGGTCCGACGGCAGTGTCAGTCGCGTGATCGGTCAGCCCAATGGCCTGTGGACGGTTGTGGATGGTCCGGCCACCGGACACACACTGCGCTTCGGTCTCACCCAGGAAGTGAATGTCTGGTGGTACCACTGGGCCAACACGCTCCCGATCGAATCGGTGAGCTTCCTCGATTGATCAGTTGTTCGAGGGCAGCGGGATCGGCAGGGTGGACAGCGCCGCGAAGGCGGGGCGGAAGGCGTCGCCGGTGCCGGGGGCCAGGGAGTTGAGGTAGTCGGTGGTGGCGTCGGAGGCTTCCTGGCCGCCGTCCACCGCGAGACCGACCACACCGCCGATGACGCCGCCGACCACGGCGAGCAGTGGGGCGGTGATGAAGTCGACGACGAACAGGCCGAGCGGGAAGCCCGCGATGAAGCCGATGGTCGCGCCGATGGCCGCGCCGGTGGCCACGGCGGGCATGTGTGCCTGGACCACGTCGAAGAGCCGTTGCTGAGCGTCGACATCGTGCAGCGGGGTAGTGGATTCCCCGACCGGGGTGAGGGTCAGGCGGTGGTTGTCCTGGTCGATGACCGGGGTGAATTCGGCTGTCTTACCGGCGATGTCGTACTTCAGCGGGATGCTGGAGACCAGCACGCCGTTGTCGTCGGTGACGATGACGGCCTCGCCGTCCCAGGTGGCGAGGAAATGCCCGGCTTGCAGGGTGCTGACGGCGGAGCGCTGGTCGGTGGAGAGTGCCACGTCGTAGCCGATGTTGTGGTCGGTGCCCTTGATCTGGAGGGCGGGCGCGGGGGCCGGGTCCGCGGCGGCGGTGCCCGCGTAGACGGTGCCGGTCACCGTGGTGGCGGTCAGGCAGAGCAGGGCGGGCGCAAGGTATTTGGTGACACGCATGGTGGCTTCTCTCGGTCGCGGACGAGTTCCCCCGGCATTTGCGACAAACTACCGTTATCAACTCGAGATGTGAAGACTTATGGCGCAGACAGGTCTTCGTCGGGCTCCCCGAGTCGCACCACGACCACTCCGATGAGAATCAATGCGCCGCCGAGCAATTGAATCGGTGCGGGCGTCTGGCCCAAGAGCGCCCAGGAGAACAGGATGGCGGCCAGCACTTCACCGAGCGCCGCGAAGGACGCGAGCCGGGAGCCGAGCAGTCGCGTCGCGGTGATCCCGGTGACGTAGGCGATGGCGGCTGTGACCACGCCGAGCGCGGCCAACGGCACCCACCAGTCGACGGTGAAGCCTTGGAACGCGACCGCATTCGTGGTGGCGTGCAACGGCACGATGCCGATCAGCCCGGCCGCCAGGATGCCGAGCCCGCCGACCAGCAATCCACCGGTGGCCAGCACGGTGCCGGGCACCGCGTCCCCGGCGTGCGCCGACAGGATGAAATACGCTGCCGCGCCGACCATCGCGCCCATCGCCCAGGCGATGCCGACCCAGCTGGTGTGCGCCCCGTCGCGCAGGTTCAGCACCAGGATCAGTCCGGCGATGCCGATGATCGCGCCGAGAATCGTTGCGCGCCCCGGCTTCTGGCTGTGCCGCAACCACAGCCACACGATGACCGCGATGGGCGCGGTGTATTCGATGAGCAATGCCACGCCGACTGCCATGTGCGCGACCGCGTTGAAGTAGGCGAGCTGCGCCGAGGCGACCGCGAGCAGACCGTAGCCGAGCAGCAGTCCGGCATTGCGGCGCAGCAGGTTCCAGTCGCCGTGCAGCTGCACCAGGGCGACCGGCAGCAGGACGGCCGCGCCGAGCAGCACGCGCACGATGACGACCGCGGCCGGACTCCAGCCCGCGTCCATGAGCCCGCGGGCCAGCGGCCCCGAGAGTCCGAAGGACGACGCCGACAGGGCGGCGGTGAGCAGGCCCGTGCGCAGCCGATGCGGAGCCACCACCGTGTCATGAGTCAAAGTCGCCATGACTAATGACGCTAAGGGGCGGGTGTGTAATATGTCAACGTGCTTTTCGCTGATGACACGGTGGCATCCATGGTCGCGGCGGTCGAGCTGGTGAACTCGGCCGAGGAACCGGACACCCTCACCGAGATCACCCAGCTCGACGCCTTTTTCGAACGGCATCGCTATACCGGCACGCACACCCGCACGGCCGCGGAGCTCGCCGCCGTTCGTGCCCAGCGCGCGCCCCTGCGTCGCCTGCTCACCGCCGATCGCGATACCGCCGTCGAGCTGGTGAACGGCATCCTGGCGAAGCATCGCGCCGTCCCGCAGTTGGTCCGGCACGACGCGCTGGACTACCACATTCACGCCGTCGCGCCCGACGCCCCGCTGGAGGTGCGGATCGCGGTCGAGACCGCCATGGCCATGATCGATCTGATTCGCGCCGACGAGTTGTCGCGCCTGGCGATCTGCGCCGACGAATCCTGCGAGGGCATCGTGCTGGATATGTCCCGTAACCGCTCGCGCCGCTATTGCTCGGTGGCGTGCACCAATCGCAATGCGGTGGCGGCATATCGGGCGCGCAAAGCCGTGGGTTGATCCCGTCGGCTGCGGGTGAATAGCTCCGGGTGCGCGGGAGCGGGTTCGGGGATAGGGTTGCTGCGCCGCCCTGGCGGGCCGGTGGATAGTGCTAGCGTGCCCGTACGCTGTACGAGTTCAATCGGGGTTTTCCAGGTAATGACGATGAGAACACAACTGCCGCTCCGGCCTTACGATGTCGTATTGATCGGCGGCGGCATCATGAGTGCGACGCTGGCGATGCTGATCAAGCATCTGGAGCCCAGTTGGACCATCGCTGTCTATGAGCGTTTGCCCGAGGTCGGGTCGGAAGCCTCGGCGGCCTGGAACAATTCGGGTACCGGCCATGCGGGATTGTGCGAACTCGATTACACCGTCCAGAGTCCGGACGGCTCGATCGATATCGAGCCCGCCGTCGAACTCAACGAGCAGTTCCAGCTGACCCGCCAGTTGCTGGCGTCGCTGGTGACGTCGAAGGTTTTGCGGGACCCGTCGACCTTCATCAATCCTGTGCCGCACATGACGTTGGCACGCGGGCGCGACGAGGTGGATTTCCTGCGCCGCCGCCACGAAACCCTCTCCGCGCATCACCTTTTCGCGAATATGCGATTCAGTGACGATCCGGCGGTGATCGGCGAATGGGCCCCGCTGCTCACGGCGGGGCGCGACACGTCCGAGCCGATCGCCGCGACCCGCGACATCACCGGCAGCGATATCGATTTCGGTGAGCTCACCGGCCAGCTCTTCCATTGGCTGCGCTGGCGTGACGTCGAGATCCATCGCAATTGCGAGGTGCGCGGCATGCGCCGCAACAATGACGGCACCTGGCAGTTGCGGGTGGATTGGCGCACCGACAATGACCGGCTCACGCGGAAGGTGGACGCGCGCTTCGTGTTCGCGGGCGCGGGCGGCTGGGCCTTGAAGGTTTTGCAGAAGGCGGGTGTTCCGGAGGCGCGCGGCTACGGTCTGCTGCCGGTGAGCGGCCGATTCCTGCGCTGCGACAATCCGGAGGTGGTGGCCGAGCACGAGGCCAAGGTGTACGGCCGCGGCCCGGTCGGCGCACCGTCGATTTCCATGCCGCACTTGGATACCCGGGTCGTGAACGGCTCCAAGTCCTTGCTGTTCGGCCCGTTCCCGGGCTCGAATCCCCGTTTCCTGAAACGCGGTTCGCTCTTCGATGCTCCCGCTTCGCTGCGCCCGGACAATGTCGGGCCGCTCATGTCGATGCTGAAGCAGAACCGGGATCTGGTGTGGCTGTTGGCATCCCAGGTGGCCTCGACGCGCAAGAAGAAATTGGCGGCGCTGCGGAATTTCGTGCCGGAGGCCCGGCTCGAGGACTGGACCCTGATCACGGCGGGCCAGCGCGCCCAGATCGTGAAGCCGGATCCCGAACGCGGTGGCGTGCTGGAGTTCGGCACCGAAGTGGTTGCCGCGCACGATGGTTCGATCGCGGCGGTGCTGGGCGCGACGCCCGGCGCCTCGACCGCCCCGGTGATCATGTTGGAGGTGCTGGAGCGCTGCTTCCCGCGCTACGCGGCGCTGTGGGAGCCGCGCCTGCGTGAGCTGATGCCGACGCTGGGCCACAGTCTGGCCAAGGATGCCCGGCTGGCGCGCCAGACCATGGCGAGCACTTCCGAGGCGCTGGGTTTGCAGGGCCGCGTGGTCGGCTGATCCGGGTGGCAGGAAGCTGCCGTCGACAAAGCCCGGTCCGAGCCGGTAGTAAATTGGAACAGGTTTCAATTTCTACGCGTCGGCGGGAGACACGATGGACAGCGCCACCATGGGCGAAATGGTGATGGCGGGCTTCCAGAAGCTCGGCTTCATCCAGTTCACCGGCATCGAGGGCGTGGAATACGCGCCCGGCCGCAATGTGGTGCGGATGGCCGGCAAGCCCGAGCACTACAACCACAATGGCGATGTGCACGCCGCGCTGCTGTTCGGCCTGGCCGAGACCGCTGCCATGGGCGCGTCCATCTCCGGCATCACCGATCTGCTCGGCGACACCTTCATCGTCGCCCGCGACGGCCGCATCGAATACCTGGCGCGCGCCAAGGGCGAGCTGGGCCCGTTCAGCGCCACCGCCGAGCTGACGCCGGAGACGATCGAGCGGACCCGCGCGAATATCGCGTCCCGCACGGAGATCGAGCTGGAGGTGCCGGTGACGATCGCCGATGTCACCGGCAAGCCCGTGGCCACCGCGGCGTTCACCGCGGTGATCCGTCCGCGTCGGACGTAGCGGCCCAGCGCTGAGAAATCAGCGCTCGCTGTCGAGCATGGCCATCTGCGCCGGGGCGTAGCGGCCGCCCGCGACCTGGTCGGCGGGCACGGCCGCCTCGATGGTGGCCAGCTCGTCGTCGGAGAGCTGAATGTCGGCCGCCGCAACGGCTTCCGCCCAGCGCTCCGGCTTGCGCGCCCCGATCAGCGGCACGATGTCGGTGCCCCGCGACAGCGCCCAGGCGATCGCCAGCTGCGCCACGGTCACGTCGTGATCGGCCGCGATCTTGGCGAGCGCGTCGACCAGGCGCAGGTTGGCGGTGAGGTTCTCGCCCTGGAAGCGCGGGCTGTGCGCCCGGAAGTCGCTGGGTGCGAACTGCTGTCCCGGCTTCATCGAATCGCTGAGCAGGCCGCGCGAGAGCACCCCGTAGGCGGTGATGCCGATGCCGAGTTCGCGTGCGGTGGGCAGGATTTCGGCCTCGATACCGCGTGAGAGCAGTGAGTACTCGATCTGCAGGTCCACGATCGGGTGGACGGCGGCAGCCCGGCGCAGCGTCTCCGCGCCCACCTCCGAGAGCCCGATGTGGCGGATGTACCCGGCCTGCACCATGTCCGCGAGCCCGCCGATGGTCTCCTCGATCGGCACGTTCGGATCCAGCCGCGCGGGCCGGTAGATGTCGATGTAGTCGACGCCGAGCCGCTGCAGCGAGTAGGCGAGGAAGTTCTTGGTGGCGGCGGGCCTGGTGTCGACGCCGCCGAAGCTGTTGTCGGGTCCGCGCAGCGCCCCGTACTTCACGCTGAGCAGGTAGTCCTCGCGCTTGCGGTCGGCGAGCGCCTGCCGCAGGAGCAGTTCGTTGTGCCCCATGCCGTAGAAGTCGCCGGTGTCGATGAGGTTCGCGCCGGAGTCGAGGGCGGCGTGCACGGTGGCGATCGAGGTGGCCTCGTCGGCCGTGCCGTACATGCCGGACATCCCCATGGCCCCGAGGGCGAGGCGGGAGACGGCGGGCCCGGTCTGGCCGAGCTGAACGGTGCTGAGTGTCTGCGTCATGCCGATAACACTGCCCGGATCCAGGGATGCGCGGGAGAGGACCGTTCATCCAGGGATCGCCGATCCCTGGCTACGACCTGTGGACGGATGTGGATATCGAGGCGTCCCCGTTGCCTGGGATCGCCGGTACCTGGATAGCGGGACCGGGACAGGGGAGAGTGGGGGAATGGATCGAGACGAGCTGGCAGACTTCCTGCGCCGCCGCCGTGAACAGCTGCAACCCGGGACCGTCGGGTTGCAGCCGGGCGCGCGGCGACGCACTCCGGGACTGCGCCGCGATGAGGTCGCGATGCTCGCGGGGATGTCGACGGATTACTACACCCGGCTCGAGCAGGCCCGCGGGCCGCGGCCGTCGGTGCAGGTGCTGGCCTCGCTGGCGCGGGCACTGCGGCTTACCGAGTCCGAGCGGGACCATCTCTACTATCTGTGCGGGCATCAGGCTCCGGCGCGCGGCGGGGATCCGCACGTGGGTCCCGGCATTCTGCACGTGCTCTCCAAACTGGACGACACCCCGGCCGTGGTCATCTCGGATCTGGGCGAGGTACTGGTGCAGAACCGCATGCACACACTGCTGTCCGGGGACTATTCGCAGCGGCGCGGCCTGGATCGCTGCATCCCGTGGCGCTGGTTCACCGAACCCGATTCGCGGCGCATCTTCCCGGAGGACGACTGGGATGCCTTGAGCCACAAGCATGTCGCCGATCTGCGTGCGACCTCTGCGCGCCGGGCCGGTGACGCCGACGTCGCCGAGCTGGTGGCCCGGCTGCGGGCCGCCAGCCCGGAGTTCGAGCGGCTGTGGCTCGAACACGAGGTGGGCCGCGGGCGCGGGCACACCAAACGCATGATTCACCCGGAAGTCGGTGTGCTGGACCTGATCTGCGAACCGCTGCTCACGCCCAGCGCCACCCGTCACGTCCTGATCTACTACCCCGCGCCGAATACCGATACGCAGGAGAAGCTGGATCTGTTGCGGGTCATCGGAACTCAATCCATGACCAGACACTGACCGACGTACTACCGGCTATTCGTGCGGAACTCCGCACCGGCGCTTGCGCGGCTTCAAGTGCAAGCCGGGCAGCGGCGGCGCCGGAATACGCTGTTCCGGCGTGTGCCCCGCGATATCGGCGAACCGGCCGACATCGTGCTTCTCCCAATCATCGCGGGCCTGCTCGATCTCCTCGTGACTGCGCGCCACGAAGTTCCACCACATGACCAGATCCTCGCCGAACGGTTCACCGCCGAGCAGCAGCAGATGCGCACCCGCGGTGTCGTGCAAGCGAATCGACTCGCGATCACTGCCCAGATAGAACAGGCTGCCCGGCTCGACCGGGGTGCCGTCGACGGTGACGGCCCCTTCGATGACCAGGATCGCGTGCTCGAATTCCGGATTCAACGGCAGCGCGGTGTCCGCCCCGGCCGCGACCCGCAGATCCGCGCCGACGATCGGGGTGTACGCGGTCGCCGGTGAGGTGACCCCGCCCAGTGTCCCGATCAGCACGATTCCGTCGACCGACGGAATCGTGAACTCCGGCAGCGCCGTGTGCTGCTCGAAATGCGGTGCGATATTCCGGGATTCGTCCGGCAGCGCCACCCACAACTGCAATCCGTTCCCCGAGATGTGCCCCGGCACCCGGTATTCCGAGTGCGCGATGCCATGCCCCGAGGTCATGATGTTGAGCTGTCCGGGCGCGATCTCCACATCCGAGCCGACACTGTCGCGGTGCCGGATGCGCCCGTCCAAAGGCCATGTCACCGTTTGCAATCCGATGTGCGGATGCGGCTCGATGTCATGGCCGTCGGGGTTGATCTCCGAGCCCGGGTGGAAGTGGTCCAGGAAGCACCACGCGCCGACGGTCGGCAGGTCGCGTTGCGGGAGCGTCCGGAAGACCGTCACCCCGCGGACGCCGCCGAGCGGCACCTCCCGGGCCGGAAAGAATTCCGTGCGCGGGCCGGGTCGTCCGGAGGGTTCGCACAGTGCGGCCTCCGGCCGGGGTTCCAGATCACTCATTCCCGCTCCTCCCTGATCACCTCTTGATGCCCTTGCCGACGACGTACTCGTCGTATTCCGGGTGTTTATCCAACCAGCTCTTGATGAACGGGCAGCGCGGCACGATGACGCGACCGCGAGCGATCACATCCTTGATCGCCTCCTGGGCGAGCAGATTCGCCAGGCCCTTTCCGCTGAATTCCTGGTCCACCTCGGTGTGAATGAATGTGGTGTCGTTGTCGTCGCGCTCGCGGTACTCGCTGAACCCGGCGAGCGAATTCCCGTACCACACCTCGTACCGGTGTTGCGCGTCGTTGCGAACGACTGCGGCCGCCACGGCCTGTTCGCTCATTGTTCAGTTCTCCTTCCGCACCCGCACCGGATGTTTGCTCATAATCGACACGCGATTGAACGCGCCGATAGTGGTGGCAGCCCAGATGAGGACAGACATCTGGTCATCCGACAATTGTTGCCGCGCAGCAGCATACTCACGCTGCATGCTGTCTTCATCCGGCAACGAAGTCACTGTTTCCGCCACCCGCAGCGCCGCCTGTTCGATATCGGTGAACAGGTAGGGCGCGCGCCGCCAGGCCGGCAATACATCCAGTTGTTGCTGGGTGACGCCGGCGGCGCGGGCGTAGCGGGTGTGCAGGTCCAGGCAGAAGGGGCAGCCGGTGAGCTGGGAGACGCGGACGTTCACCAGTTCCATGACGGCGCGGTCGAGCCCGGCGGCCGTGGCGGCGTCCCGGACCGTGACCGCGACGCTCTCGAAGGCGCGGAAGGCCTCGGGCGTTTGCTTGTCGATCCAAATCCGGTCGTGAGTTACAGACTGCATAGTGGCTGCATCGTAAGCCGAGAACGCGAACCATGCCTTCCGGTCTGAAAATTGGCGTTTCAGTCCGCGAAGAACTCCAGTACAGCCGCGTACCAGAGCTCGGGCTGCTCGATCATCACGACGTGTCCGCCCGGCAGTTCCCGGTAGACCGCACCCGGAATGCCCGCCGCCTGCTCCCGGGCATTGGCGGGGTCGGCCAGCAGATCGCCGGTCATGCCGAGGACCAGTGTCGGCACCGCCACCCGCGCCAGATCGTCGCGCACATCGGCCGACTCCACCAAGGCGGCCTGCGCCGCGGTGCCGCCGGGGATGTTCGCCGCGGTCTGCGCGAGAATCTCGGAGAGCTGTTCCGCCGGAATGGCATTCACGAACTCCTTGCTGAATCCGGCCAGCATGACGAAGCGTGCGAACGCGTCCCGGTCACCGGCGGCCAGGGCCCGCTGCCACAGTTCGACATTCATCCGCCCGCGGTTGTCGATGCGTGCGAAGCCGCCGGTGAGCACCAGGCCGCGCACCCGCTCCGGGTGACGGATCGCGGCGCGGATGGCGACCGTGGTGCCGAGCGAGAACGCCACGATGCTGAACGTCTCCGCCCCGTTCGCGACCGCCTCGGCCACGAGGGCGTCGGCGAGAGTGTCGAGGGTGAGCGGAGTGTCGTCGTCGGGGAAGTCGGAACCGATCACCAGATGATCCTTGGCGAGCAGCGGAATCAGCCCGCCGAAGTTGGCGTCGATGCCGCCGCCCCCGCCGTGCGCGAGCACGATCGCGGGGCCGGAGCCGGAAACCTGGGTACGGAGCGAAATGTTCGTCATGGCGGCGACGTTAGGGATTCACATGGATGTGAAGGTCAACGCGATGTGCGGGAGGTCACAGTGCTGATCGGTGAATTGTCGCGACCACCGGCGTCGCGCCACGACTGCTGCGCTACTACGAGGAGCAGGGACTGCTTGTCCCGCACCGCGATTCGAACGGCTACCGCAGCTACCCGGCCGCCGCCGTGAGCCGGGTCGCCCGCATCCGCGAACTCCTCGCGGCGGGCCTGCCGACGCGCGAGATCCGCGAACTCCTGCCCTGCGCCACCGATTCCGGCTTCCAGCACTGCGAGCACTCGCGGCAGGTGGTGAGCGACGGGCTCGACCGGCTCGACGATCAGATCGCCGAACTCGCCCGGCAGCGCGAGCTGCTGGCCCGGCAGCGGGACGCGGTGCTGTCGGCTCCCTTCGACCCGGATCCCGATGCTGACCGTTCGCCCTCCGATGCCGGTCGATTGCCCAGGAATATCCGTCCGGTTACTGCCGTTCAGCATTGATCGGAATGGTCCCTGGCTTTCAGGAGCATTGATGAGCAGCACCTTCGTCGGCGCGAGCGTACGCACCAGCGTGCGGATTCCGCTGACCTTCGCCGACGGGTATTCGACCACCGCGCAGGCGGTCACCTTCGACGGGCTGACCGACGGGCGTGAGCATCTCGCGCTGCTTTTGGGCGGACACAGCCTCGGCGATCCGGATCTCGAGTCCGGCGCCACGCCGCTGGTGCGGCTGCACTCCGAATGCCTGACCGGCGACGTGTTCGGCTCCGCCCGCTGCGACTGCGGCCCCCAGCTGCGCGAGGCCGTGGAACGCATCACCGACGCAGGCGGCATCCTGCTGTACCTGCGCCAGGAGGGCCGCGATATAGGCCTCTACAACAAGCTCGACGCCTACGCGCTGCAGGACGCCGGTCGCGACACCTACCAGGCCAATACCGAACTCGGCTTCGACGAGGACGCCCGCGACTACACCGCGGCCGCCCAGATGCTGTCCGCGCTCGGCGTCCGCGACATCGACCTGCTCACCAACAATCCCGACAAGGTACGGCAGTTGACGGAACTCGGTGTGGCCGTACGGGACACGGTGCCGACCGGCGTGCACGCCAACCCCGCCAACCTGCGCTACCTGCGCGCCAAGGCCGACCACACCGGGCACACGATTCGCCTGGTCGGCTGAACCGCACACGAACGGGCCCGCTCCGGATGAACCGGTAGCGGGCCCGAGCGGTGTTGTGTCAGCGGACTATTCGCGTCCGGCCGCGGTGAAGCTCATATCCGCGTAGCGATCTCCGGCCACCTGACCGGCGATGGCATCCAGCGCCGCGAGTTCCAGGTCGGTGAGTTTCACCGTGGCGGCCGCGACGTTCTCGGCCACCCGAATCCGGCTGCGGGTACCGGGAATCGGCACCACCGACAGGCCGTGCACCCGCTCCTGCGCGTGCACCCAGGCAAGCGCCACCTGTGCCGGGGTCAGCTCGCGGGCCGCGGCGATGGCGTGCAGCGGGGCCAGCAATTCCTCATTGGCCTTGGCGTTCTCGCCGTTGAAGCGCGGCATGCTGCGGCGGATATCGTCCGCGCCGGTCGTGGGCGCGGCCCCGGTCAGGAACCCCCGGCCCAGCGGCGAGTACGGCACCACGGTCACGCCGAGTTCGGCGGCGGCGGGCACCGCGGTGCGCTCCACGTCCCGCGAGAACAGCGACCACTCCGACTGCAACGCCGCGATCGGATGCACCGCGTGCCCGGCGCGCAGCTCCGCGCCGGTCACCTCGGACAGCCCGAGCTGCCGGACCTTGCCCGCCGCGACGAGTTCCGCCATGGCGCCGACCGTTTCCTCGATCGGCACGCCCGCCTGCTTGCGGTGCATGTAGTACAGGTCGATGACGTCGATGCCGAGCCGCTGCAGGCTGGCGTCCACCGCGTGGCGGATGTACTCCGGCGAGTTGTCCATGCCCCGGTAGGCGGGGTCCTCCTCCTTGCGGACGATGCCGAATTTCGTTGCCAGCACCACGTTCTCGCGGTGCGCGCGCACGAACTCGCCGACGAACTCCTCATTGTGGCCGGAGCCGTAGACGTCGGCGGTGTCGAAGAGCGTCACGCCCAGTTCCAGCGCCCGCTCCAGCGTCGCCCGGGCCTCGGCCGCGTCGGTCGGGCCGTAGAACTCGCTGATGCCCATGGCCCCGTATCCCTGCGCGCCGACCCGGATGGTGCCGAGGGCGGTGGTGGGCAGGGCCGTTGTGTTGGTCATCGATCAATCCCCTTCACTGGCGGTGCAATTCGAGAGGAGGCTGGGCTCACAGACGGGCCCGCCCCCGTAGAGCGCGATCTTGCGGTCGAGAACGACCAGGGTGGACTGCAATTCCTCGATCTGGGCGAGCACGTGGGCGCGGGTGCTGCGGAACATGTCGAGCCGCTCCGGGTAGGTGTGCTCCCCGGCCCGGACCAGTTCCGCGTACTTGACCATGTCGGCCACCGACATGCCGGTGCTGCGCAGCTTTCCGATGAACGCCAGCCAGGTCAGATCCCGGTCGCTGAAGCGCCGCTGACCGCTGTGGTCGCGGCCCACGTAGTCCATCAGTCCGATGCGCTCGTACCAGCGCAGCGTGTCCCGGGTCAGGCCGCTACGGTCGGACGCCTCGCCGATCGAGTACCGCGGCCGGTCGAGCTCGGAGGTCGTGGTCGTGGCCACGGGCGCTGCGCTCATCGGTCTCACCCTTCTCTTACCGGTCCACCCACGACGCTAGTGGGTTGGAGTGCACTCCAAGCAAGGCTAATGCGCGTGAAGATCGAATGACCGTGCGCGGAGTTTCGATGAGTCGAGCCACTTGCCGATCGCGCGCCTACGCTGGGGTCATGCCTGGAAAAGACATGGATCGGATCAGGGCGCGCTCGGCCCTGGAAACGGCCAAGGAACAACCGGTGATCACGGCCATCGCCGCGCTGCCCGTGGTGGCGGTGCTGGGTGTGGTGTGGTGGCTGCTGGGTTTCTGGCCCGCGCTGCTGCTCCTGCTGGTCTTCGGCGGAGTCGTGGTGTGGAAGGGCAAGCTACTCGGCTGATTCGACCGAATCGGCCCGTCGAATTCCTCAGCGCGGCACGTGGAAGCGCACCAGCTCACCCGTGCCCGGGTCGGCCGCTGCCCAGGGCCGGTCGAATTCGATGACCGCCAGCGCGGAGGTGGGGAATTTGACGCTCAGCTCCTCGGCCGCGCTCGAATCCCGATTGGCCGCCAGTTCCCATGCCGTCCAAGGCATTCCGGGTGAGTGCCCGATGAGCAGCAGTGTCTCCACGTCGGCATCGGTGAGCTGCACCAATTCGATCAACGCGTGCGGTGACGCCTCGTAGATCGCCTTCTCGTACGACACCGGCGCGGTGATCCCGGTGGCAGCCAAGGTCTCCCGGGTCCGGGTCGAACTGGAACAGAGCACGGCGTCGATGGCCGGTTGCGTGGCGCGCAGCCAGTCGCCCGCCAGCGCGGCTTCCCGCTGCCCGCGCGGGGCCAGTGGCCGTTCATGGTCCGCCACGCCGTCGGGATATCCGGATTTGCCGTGCCGCATCAAGATGAGAGTCCGCACCATAGGTATTACGGTAGGTGTCCTCGAGTGGCAGCCCGAGACCGGTCTCACAGCGGTGCACGCCAGTGCCGAGGCGAGACGGTGCTCACACTCGAGGCACACTGAAGGTGGCGACACATCGCCGTGCCGACACCCGATGGAATGCCGCCTATATTAGAACGTGTTCTACCGACTCTGCTCGAGCCCGAGCCCGAGTAGCACCACGCGACAGTTTCGAGGATCTGCGAGATATGGCCTATGTGATCACGCAGCGTTGTTGCAACGACGCCAGCTGCGTACCCGAGTGCCCGGTCGATTGCATTCGTCCCACGCCTGAGCAACGCGAGTTCGCCACGACCGAGCAGCTCTACATCGACCCGGACACCTGCATCGACTGCGGCGCGTGCGTCGACGCCTGCCCGGTCGACGCGATCTTCTCCGAGGACGACCTGCTCAACTCGCTGGCCCGGTTCAAGGACATCAACGCGGCGTACTTCGTGCGGCATCCGCTGGAGTCCAACTTCGAGCCGCTGGTCGCACCCTCGCGCGCGCCCAAGGATCTGGGCACGCTGCGGGTGGCCGTCATCGGCGCGGGTCCCGCCGCCTGCTACGCCGCCGAGGAGCTACTGCGCCGCGCCGATGTCGAGGTGGAGCTGTTCGACCGGCTGCCCACGCCCTACGGCCTGGTGCGCGCCGGTGTGGCCCCCGACCACCCGGGCACCAAGTCGGTGGCGAGCCTGTTCGAGTCGGCGTTCCGGCGCGAGGCGCTGCAGTACCGGCTGAATGTGGAAGTCGGCAAGCACATCTCGCACGAGGAGCTGCTGAGCCACCACCACGCGGTCATCTACGCCGTCGGCGCGGCCACCGACCGCCGCCTCGGCGTCCCGGGCGAGGACCTGCCCGGCAGCCACTCCGCCACCGAGTTCGTGGCCTGGTACAACGGCCACCCGGACTTCGCGGACCGCGAGTTCGACCTCTCCGGCGAGCGTGCCGTCATCGTCGGCAACGGCAATGTCGCCCTCGATGTCGCCCGCGTGCTCACCGTGAACCCGGACGAGCTGGCCAAGACCGATATCGCCGACCACGCCCTGGATGCGCTGCGCCGCAGCAACATCAAGGAGGTCGTGGTGCTGGGCCGCCGCGGTCCGCTGCAGGCCGCCTACACCTCGTCGGAATTCCTGGCGCTGGGCCACCTGAAGGGCGTCGACATCATCGTCGACCCCGAGGACCTGGTGCTGGACCCGGCCTCGCAGGCGGAACTGGACGATCCCGAGGTCGAGCCCTCGCTGAAGCTCAAGTACACCCTCGCCGAGGAATACGCGGCCGGTAAGCGCAACCCGGACCACAAGCGCATCGTGTTCCGCTACCTGGTCTCGCCCACCGCCGTCACCGGTACGGACAAGGTCGAGGGCATCGAGTTCGTGCACAACGAGCTGGTGCAGGAGAACGGCCGCACCGTGGCCCGCGCCTCCGACCGCACCGATTCGCTGTCGGCGTCGCTGGTGCTGCGGTCCATCGGCTACAAGGGTCAGCCGGTCGCGGATGTCCCGTTCGACGAGTCGAAGGGTGTCATCCCCAACGACAAGGGCCGGGTCCTGGCCGACGGCAACCCCGTTGCGGGCGTGTACGTCTCCGGCTGGATCAAGCGAGGTCCGCGCGGCGTGATCGGCTCCAACCGGGTCGATTCGCAGGAGACCGTCGACCAGCTGATCGCGGACTTCACCGCTGGCAAGCTGGCCGCCCCGCAGGGCAACCGGGCCGCCCTGGAAGCGCTGCTGTCCGAGCGTCAGCCCGATCAGATCGGGCGGGACGGCTGGAAGGCCATCGACGCGGCGGAGAAGACCGCGGGCAAGGCCGGAGGCCGCCCCCGCGTGAAGTTCACCAAGATCGAGGACCTGCTCAAGGCCGCCAAAGGATAGACCCTGAAACGATGCGGCCCCATTCGAATTCGAGTGGGGCCGCATCGCGTTCACTGCCTCGGTCTACTGCGCGCCGAGGTTGATCAGCAGCCCGTCCTTGGCACACATGGACGGGTAGGCGGGGTCCGGCTGGGCGTTGCAGGACCAGCCGTTGATCGTGGCCACATCGGTGGTGCTGATCGTCTGCGCGTACTGGCTCGCCACATTGATGGCCTCCGTGCACCCGACCGTGCCCGCCGGGGTGGCGACCGCGATCACGGTCCGGGTGCCGCCGCCCGCGTCGGTCACGGTGCCGCAGTTGACATTGCCCGCGGGCGCGACCGAGGTGGTGGTCGGCGGGGGAGTGGTGGTCGGGGGTGCGGGCGGGTTCGGGGCGGCCGCGCCGCGCAGGCCGATGATGAAGCCGTCCTTGAAGCAGATGTGCGGGACGGCGGTATCGGGCTGGGGTTCACAGGTCCAGCCGTCGACCTGAACGGCATCGCCGGAGCGGGTGGCGTTCACGTAATCGCTGGCGACGGTGATGGCCTCGGTGCAGCCGGGGATCCCCGCCTGATTGGCGTAGGCGATCACGTCGGCGTTCTTGCCATTTGCTCCGGTTACCGGCCCGCAATTGACATCGGCGGGGGCGACGGTGGTCGGCACCGGCGGCCGGGTCGGGTTGGGCGGCAACGGTTTCGGATTGGGCGCGGGGGTCGTCGACGTGCCGCCCGGTGTGGTGCTGCTGCTCGCCGCAACCGTGGTCGACGTGGTGGTCTTGGCGGAATCCTTGGAATGGCTGCACGCCGTGAGGCCGACGGTCAGCGCCGGTAGGGCCGCGAGGAGGACGAGACGAGTGAATCGCATGGCGGAAGTCTCGCAGGCAAACCATCAGCGAACGCGCTGCTTCGCAGGGAATGTCGCGAACGATCAGCCCGGCAGCGGACCGATCCGCACCGCCGTCGTGGTCACCCCGCCCACCACGAACCACAGCCGCAAGGCCGGATGCCCCGTCCGGTCGCCCGGCTCGTACCGGCTGCGCACGCTGATGTGCTGGCGCGCCAGCACCGGCGCGATGTACTCGATGACCGCGCGATGCGGTCCGGCCACCAGCTTCGGATAGTCGACCAGGTACTGCTCGAGCGCCTGCCAGTACGCCGCGTTGTTCACGTGGTTGTACTGGTCGATATCGGTGGCGCGCACCGGGAACGGCAGATCCACATCCGACTCCGGCGGGGTCGGATCGGTCAGCCACGGCCGCCAGCGCAGCCGGTGCTCGTCGGTGGTGCGACCGAGTTCGGCCAGGCCCTCATCGCTGATGCGGGTCGGCATATTGGTGAACTCGTTGATATTGATCCAGAACCCTTCGGTCTCGATCAGCCCGCCGTCCGCGCTGGTGATGCGCACCCGCATATTGGTCCACCGCGTCGACATGGCCGAACACCAGCGCCGCAACTCCACCTGGTCGGGCCAGTGGATGGGTCGCACCACGTCCACCACCGTGCGGCGCACGATCCAGGCCGGGTCGGTGCGATGGAAGAACCCGGATTGCATTTCCTCCCAGGCGATGTCCTGGAGGTAGCGGGCCGCCGCGTCGAATCGCAGCCGGTGATAGGGATCCACATCGCCGGCCCGAACCGGCCACGTGGAAGCGAAGCCCATGCCCTCCTCGGGAAGCGGGGCGAGTGGCTCATCGAGTGACACTGGTGCTCCTCGCGCTGCACACCGTCTGGCTTGGACCCCAGCGTGCCGCATGTCTTTCCGTGAGCACCGGTGAGATGCTCGTTGACCGAAGTCTGTGACATGACTCTACGGGGCGTGCGGGACACACTCGCGTCGAGTCACCTGTACTTCTCTTCCGGGAACGCCAGTGTTTCGCTCCAGCAGGAGTAATGACAGCGCGTTCGGGAGTAATAGCAGTGCGCCCGGGAGTAATGACAGTGCGCTGCAGTCGCCGTAGCCTTTCCTGTTGTACATCCAGCAGTAGGGAGGACTAGCGGGTGGCCGCAGGCGAGAGGGCCGGTTCGCGGTTCGGACAGTACGAGTTGCGCAGGCTGCTCGGGGTGGGCGGCATGGGCGAGGTCTACGAGGCCTACGACACCGTGCGCGACCGGGTTGTCGCCGTGAAACTGCTCGACGCCGACCTGGCCCGCCAGGCGAGCTACATCGAACGCTTCCGTCGCGAGTCCCGCACCGCCGCCAAATTGCAGGAACCGCATGTCATTCCGGTCCACGACTGGGGTGAGGTGGACGGTGTCCTGTTCATCGACATGCGCCTGGTCAAGGGCCGCGACCTGAAGGCGTACCTGCGCGAAGAGGGTCCGCTGCCGCCGGAGCAGGCGGTGTCGGTCGTGGAACAGATGGCCTCCGCGCTGGACGCCGCCCACGAGAGCGGCCTGGTGCACCGCGACGTCAAGCCCGCCAATATCCTGCTCACCGGCGAAATGTTTGCCTACCTGGTCGATTTCGGCATCGCGCACGCCGAATCCGATGCCCAGCTGACCCAGACCGGCAATGCCATCGGCTCGTTCGCCTACATGGCTCCGGAGCGCTTCGAACACAGCGCGTCCGCCTCGGCCAGTGCGGATATCTACGCCCTGGCGTGCGTGCTCTTCGAATCCCTCACCGGCAGGCCGCCGTTCCTCGTCGAGGGGAATCTGGCCAATATCCGCGCGCACATGCTGACCCCGCCGCCGCAGCCGAGCATCCGCGCGGGCGTCCCCGTCGGGTTCGACCAGGTGGTCGCGATCGGCATGGCCAAGGATCCGACCCGCCGCTACGCCAGTGCCGGGCAACTCGCGCGCGCTGCGCGGGCGGCGCTGCAACGGGCCGCGCAGGAGCCCGCCCGGATCATCCCGCCCGCCCCGCCGACCCTGCCGAGCCGGGCGGTGCCGCCGGGCGGGACGGTCGCGCCCGGCCATTCGGGGCCGCACTATCTCGATCATCCGTCGGGTCCGGCGCAGCCGTACGGAGGCCCGGCCAGGGGCACGAACCCGTCGGGGCCGGTCGGCTACCAGCCCGGTGCGCGTCCCTCGGGTCCGGTGGATCCCTCGGGCCCGCAACGGCTTTCCGGGCCCGCCGCGCACACGAGCGGTGAGCGGGTGGTCGGCCCGCCCGTCTACTCCGGTCCCGGCAACTACGATCCGACCGTGCGGCGGCAGCCGGTGACCGGTCAGCCCGCCTACCAGCCCACCTACCCGGATCCGGCCGCGCCGCGCGAACATCCTTCCGCGCCACTGCCGTTGCCGCCCAAGCGGCGCAGCAACCTGCCGTTGCTGGTGGGCGCGCTCATCGGCGTGGTGCTGGTGCTGGGCGGCGTGCTCGGCTGGAAGCTGCTGTCCGGGTCCTCGGGCTCGTCGGGGACCACCGCCGGCGGCAACAGCGGGCAGCAGGTCACCCCGACCGGGCCGCCGGTGACCACCACCTCCGCCTATCGCGGCACCACGACCGTGCCGACCACCACCCTGGTCCCGTTGACCGGCAGCGTATCCGGCACGGACGGACAGGGATTCACCTCGCAGAGCCCGCGCTGCAATGCCGACGATCCGGCCATGGCCATCGGCCGCACCGACAAGTCGCGGCTCGTCGTCTGCCGTACCGCCGCGGGCCGCTACTACTACAAGGGCCTGCGCATCAGCGACAATGCGGGCATCCAGCTCGACGACCCGACCCCCGACGGCACCGGCGGCTTCAATGTCACCAACCCCACCGACGGCACCAAGTACAGCATCACCGCCTACGCCCTGGTCATCAGCAATGGCGGCCAGAGCCTGGCCAATGAATCCATGCTCGAATACGCCCACCGCTGAGGGGAACCCACGGTATTCCCTCGTACCCGATGTAAGCGTTGGCAGGGCCCGGGTGCATCGACTACGTTCGGCAGGGTATCCGCCGGTGGATTGATCGGAGTTGATCGAGAATGCGCGCAGCCGTGGTGAGCAAACTGGAGGGCCCGGAGGCCATCGAGGTTCTCGATTTCCCGGAGCCGGCGAGCTATCCGGGCGGTGTCGTCATCGACGTGCACGCCGCCGGTATCGCCTTCCCCGATGTGCTCATGACCCGCGGGCTCTACCAGATGAAGCCGCCGCTGCCCTACGTCGTGGGCTGCGAGGTCGCGGGCATCGTGCGCGAGGCTCCCGAAGGCGCGCACGTGGTCCCCGGTGACCGCGTGGTGGCGCTGACGCTGCTGGGCAATGCCGCCGCCGAGGTCGCGGTCACCCCGGTCGAGATGGTGTTCAAACTCCCCGACAACGTCTCGCTGGAATCCGGTGCGGGCGTGCTGTTCAACGACCTGACCGTGCACTTCTGCCTGCGCAACCGCGGCCGCCTGGCCGAGGGCGAGACCGTGCTGGTGCACGGCGCGGCGGGCGGCATCGGCACCTCCACCCTGCGCATGGCGCAGGCGCTGGGCGCGGGCCGGGTGATCGCGGTGGTCAGCACAGACGAGAAGGCCGAGGTGGCGCGCGCCAACGGGGCCACCGACGTGGTGCTCACCGACGGCTGGCTGGCCGCGGTCAAGGAGATCACCGGCGGGCGCGGTGTCGACATCGTGCTCGATCCGGTCGGTGGCGACCGCTTCACCGACAGCATCCGCTCGCTGGCCGGGGGCGGCCGCCTGCTGGTGGTCGGCTTCACCGCGGGCGAGATCCCGACCGTGAAGGTGAACCGGCTGCTGCTCAAGAACGTCGAGGTGGTCGGCGCGGCCTGGGGCGAATGGGTGATGAGCCACCCGGGCTACCTGGCCGAACAGTGGGACGAGGTGGCGCCGCTGCTGGCCAACGGCAAGATCGCGCCGCCGGAGCCGGTCCTCTACAACCTCGAGCACACCGCCGAGGCCGTCTCCGCCCTCGACAAGCGCACCGCCACCGGCAAGATCGTCGTCACGCTGCGCTGAGCCGGGCACGACGCGTCATGCTCCCGTACGGTGCTGAATCGTGAAGCTGTCCAACCGGACCCTGAACCGGACACTGCTCGCGCGCCAGCACCTGCTGGAGCGGTCCACGCTCGGCGTGCCCGACCTGTGCGATCACCTGATCGGGCTGCAGGCCCAGGACATGTTGCCGCCGTTCGTCGCACTGTGGAGTCGCACAGTCGATTTCGACCCGGAGACGGTGTCCAAGGCCTTGGACGACCGCTCCCTGGTGCGAATCACCTTGATGCGCGGCACCATTCACCTGGTCACCCCGCCCGACGCGCTGCGCATCGCCCCGCACATCCAGCCGGAGCTGGAGAAGATCCCGTTCCGCAAGGGCTTCAATTTCGGGGCGCTGGTCGGCCTGGATCCGGAAGAGGTTCGGGCACAGGGGGAATCGGTGTTCGGCGACGACCCCACCCCCGCCGCGACCCTGCGCGAGCACGCCGCCGCGCTGTATCCCGACCGCGATCCCGGGGCGGTCGTGCAGGCATGGCTGTATCAGCTCCCGGTCCTGCAAACCCCGCCGCGCGGTCGCTGGGGTGACAGCAGCCGCCCGGTCTGGTCCCGCGTCCAGCCGTGGCTCGGTGCACCCTTGGACCCCGGATATCCGCTCGCTGAACTCCTGCTGCGCTACCTGCGCGCCTTCGGCCCCGCCACCACCATGGACATGCAGACCTGGTCCAAACTCACCGGCATGAAGAAGGCCGTCGAGCAACTGGGCGACCGGGTCCGCACCTACACCGACGAGCGCGGCCGCACCCTCTACGACGCCGCCGACGCCACCCTCGCCGATCCCGACCTGCCCGCCCCGGTCCGACTGCTGGGCTGGTACGACAACGCGATTCTGTCCCACCAGGATCGGAGCCGCATCGTCCCCGACGGCAACGCTCCGCCCCTGCGCGCCTTCGCCAACCAGGTGTCGCCGATCCTGGTCGACGGGTATCTGACCGGCGTCTTCAAGGTCTTCACCAAGGGCGATACGGCCCGGCTGCGGATCGTGCCGCACGCCGCGTGGCCGTCCGCCGACCGTGCCGCCGTCGAATCCGAGGCCGCCGCCCTGCTGCGATTCCTCGAACCGGACCGCACCCACAGCGTCGAAATCCTCGCCACCGGCGCGGATCTGCGACCCGGCAAGGATTAACCGCCGGGAAATATTGCCTCGCTAGGCTTCCCCGCACGGCGCTCATGGCTGAAACGGGCGCACGGGTACCGCCGGGACACGGTGGGCGAACCAGCCGCATTTCGAAAGGGATGCCGCATGGTGCGCACTGTGCCCGGTTCAACTGTCATCCGCGACGTCACTGCCTACACCGCCACACCCGACGGATCTCGCTGGCTCGCGGGCCACGACGTGGTGGTCACCGACGGTGTGATCACCGCCATCGGCCCCGGCGCGGGCGCCGGTCTCGACCTGTCCGGTACCACCGGTGGCCATCTGATCCCCGGCTTCGTGAACACCCACACCCATCTGCAGCAATCGGTGCTGCGCGGCGCGGGGGAGGGGCTGCCGCTGCTCGAATGGCTGCACTGCGTCGGCGAATTCACGGTGGCCGCCACCCCCGAGCAGACCTACCTGGCCGCGCTCGCCGGTGGCCTGGAACTGCTGCGCAGCGGCGTCACCACCGTGGTGGAGCACATGTGGCCGAACCCGTCGGAGGCGGTCCACGACGCCGCCCTGCGGGCGCTGGGCGAGTTGGGCATCCGGGTGGTGTTCGGGCGTGGAATCGCCGATCGACCCGATCCGACCCGCAAGTGGGGGATGGATCCCCGCCTGGTGCAACCGCTCCCGGACGTCTTCGCCCACCTCACCGAACTCGATGCGCGGCTGAAGGATTCGCGGATCACCACCGCGCTCGCGGTCCCGAACCCCCGCTGCCTCACCCCCGAGGGCATGGCCGCCGTGCGCGAATTCGCCGACGCCACCGGCAAAACCATCTCCATCCACCTGCTCGAGACCGACACCGACGAAGACATGTGTCGATTGCATGCAGCCCGCTCGGCCGTCGACTACCTGGACTCGGGCGGCCTGCTCGGCCCGCGCACCCTCGCCGTGCACTGCGTCCGCGTGAACGCCGCCGACCGCGAGATCCTCGCCGCCCGTGGCGTGTGCGTCTCCTACAACCCGCTCAGCAATATGCGCCTGGGCAGCGGCGTCGCCCCGGTCCCCGAAATGCTCACGGCCGGAATCGGTGTCGGTCTGGGTGTGGACGGCGCGGCCAGCAACGACACCCAGGACATGCTGCTGGCCCTGCGCATGGGCGCGTACCTGCAACGCGCCCACCACCGCCGCGCCGACCTGCTGCCCTTCGCGGACATGCTGCACCTGGCTACCCGCGGCGCGGCCACCGCCCTCGGCGAACCCGCCGGACCCGCCGGTCTCACCGTCGGCGACCGCGCCGACCTCACTCTTCTCCGCTTCGACCGCGACTTCGCCTGCCTGCCGGTCCGGGATCCCGGCGCGACCTTGCTGACCACGGCGTCACCGCGCGTGGTGGACACGGTCTGGGTCGACGGCGAGCCGGTGATCCGCGACGGCCGCAGCACCCGCGTCGACGAGCGGGGTCTGGTGAAACTGCTGAATGGCATGCGATAGCAGTTAATCAACCCGAAACAGGGACTCGATTGCATGTAATCAATCTCCGCAACACTGAACTCATTCAAACGTTGCACGCAATCAAGCGAGAGTAGGTGAGTGCGGTGGCAGCGCCCACGGACATCCTCACTGCGGAGATCTCCTTCACCGGAACCGGGAAACGCTTCGGCGGCAATGGTTCCGGTGAGGTGGTAGCCCTGACCGATATCGACCTCGAGGTGCGGCGCGGCGAGTTCGTCGCCGTCGTCGGCCCCTCCGGCTGCGGCAAATCCACCCTGCTGCGCCTGGCCGCCGGACTCGAGCGCGCCACCTCGGGAACCGTTGCGGTGCACACCGATTCGGTCGGCTTCATCTTCCAGGACGCCACCCTGCTGCCCTGGCGCAAGGTGGCGCGCAATGTGGAACTCTCCGCCGAACTGCGCGGCGTCGACCGCGCCACCCGCCGCGCCCGCGCCACCCGCGCCCTGGCGGCGGTCGGTTTGGCCGACTTCGCGACCAAACTCCCCGGTCAGCTCTCCGGCGGCATGCGCATGCGGGTCTCCCTCGCCCGCGCGCTGGCCCTCGAACCCGAACTCATGCTGCTCGACGAACCGTTCGGCGCCCTGGACGAGATCACCCGCCTCGGCATGCAGGAGGAGCTACTGCGCCTCTACACCGACAACGCCTTCACGGCCCTGTTCATCACCCACTCGGTCTCCGAAGCGGTCTTCCTGGCGAACCGCGTCGTGGTCATGTCCGCCCGCCCCGGCCGCATCCACGAGGTGATCGACATCGACCTCCCGTACCCGCGTACCCGCGACCTCCGCTACGAACCCGCGTTCACGACCCTCGCGGCCCGCGTCTCCGCATCCCTGAAAGAAGCCTCCTGATGGCCGCTCCCGCCGCATCCCTCGCCGGGCCTACCACCCGCGACGTCGTCCCGCGCCCCGAAAGAACCACCACACCAAAGGATTCGGCCCACCCCGGCTCGGCAGCGGGAGCGCTCGCCGCCCGCCTGCTGCGCAAGGCGCTGGTGCCCCTGGTGTCGGCCGGGCTCGCCCTCGGCGCCTGGTATCTGGTGTCGCTGGTGCTGCTGTCACCGGAGCGTCGGTTCCTGCTGCCGCCGCCGCATCGGGTGTTCTCCGAATCGCTGTCCAACCCGGCCAAATTGGAGACGATGCTGCGGGCATTGGCCGTGACCGCGCGGATCGCGGTGACCGGGCTGGCGCTGGCCGCGGTGATCGGCGTCGCGGTGGGTGTCCTGATGGCGCAGGCCAAGGTGGTGGAGCGGGTCGTCTATCCGTATGCCGTGGTGCTGCAGGCGATCCCGGTGCTGGCGGTGGTGCCGCTCATCGGGCTGTGGTTCGGGTACGGGGCGACGGCGCGGACCATCGTGTGCGTGCTGATCGCGGTGCATCCGATCATCGCCATGACGCTGTTCGGGATCCAATCCGTGGACGCCAATCTGCGGGAGCTGTTCGCCCTCGGCCGTGCGAATCGTCTGCGCCGCTTGATATCCCTGGACCTGCCCGCCGCGCTGCCGTCCATCATGGCCAGCCTGCGCACCGCCGCCGGACTGTCGGTGACCGGCGCGGTCATCGGCGACATGTTCTTCGCCAAAGGGCAGCCCGGCATCGGCACGCTGCTCGACACCTATCGCGCCCGCCTGCAATCGGAGGACCTGCTGGCCGCGCTGGTGCTCGCCGCCCTGTTCGGCGTCACCGTCTTCGCTCTGTTCACCGTCGCCCAGCGACTCACCGTCGGCCGCTGGCACGCCTCAGGCCGTTGATCGAAAACCCTTTGCTCCGTGGAGAAATCATGCACATCCCGTTACGCCGCCTCGGCGTCGCCGCCCTCACCGTCCTGACCGTCGCCACCGGCGCGGCCTGCTCGTCCGACCCCGCCGCCGACGCACCCGCCGTCGCCCTGCCCGCCGCCCCACCCGAACAGCAGCTCGCGGGTGTCTGCCCCGCCACCGTCGTCGTACAACTGCAGTGGGAACCCGAAACCGACGCGGGCCCCCTCTACGGCCTGCTCGGCCCCGGCTACCGCGTCGACGCCGACAACAGCAAGGTCACCGGCCCGCTCGTGGTGGACGGCAAGGACACCGGCGTGAAGCTCGAGATCCGTGCGGGCGGCCCGGCCATCGGCTTCCAGACCGTGCCCTCGCAGATGTACGTCGACTCCTCGATCACCCTGGGGCTGGTCCACTCCGAGCAGGCCATCGCCGCCGCCGGCAAGCAACCGGTGGTCGCCGTCACCACGCTGCTGCGCAACAGCCCGCAGATGCTCATGTGGGATCCCAAGACCCATCCGGATTGGAAGGGCATCGCCGATATCGGCAAAGCCGGTGCGCCCGTGGTGGTCTCGAAGGGACAGCTGTACCCGGACTGGCTGGTGGATCGAGGGTTGCTGAACGCCAAGCAGATCGACGCCTCCTACGACAACTCGCCGTCGCGTTTCGTCGCCGATCCGTCCTTCGCGCAACAGGGTTTCGCCAGCTCCGAGCCTTACCTCTACGAGCACGAGGTGCACGCCTGGAACAAGCCGGTCGCCTACCAGCTGCTGCGGGACGTCGGCTACGAGGGTTACGCCCGCACCGTCAACGTCCGCGCCGACAAACTGAACGAACTGCGCCCCTGCCTGCAACGGCTGGTTCCCATGATCCAAAGGGCCACAGCACGATTCCGCACCGACCCCAAGCCCGCGAACGACATCATCGTGGACGTCGTGGCCAAGAGCCCGAAATTCTCGCCCTACAGCGCCGAACTCGCCGCCGCAGGGGCCCGCGTCCTCATCGACAGCGGCCTCATCGGCCCCGACACCGACGGCGTGATCGGCAGCTTCGACACCGCCCGGGTACAGCGCGTCATCGACTCCTTCGGCCCGATCCTGCGCCGCGGCGGCGCGGACGTCCCGGCCGGTCTTGCCGCGAAAGACCTGGTCACCACCGAATTCATCGACAAGGAGATCTCATGACCACCGACTACGACCTGTCCGAAGTCGCCCGCGAACAGCGCATGGGCGGGCTCGGCGCGGAAACCGACACCCGCGAGATCCGCGTCATCGACCTCACCGACTTCGAAGACCGCCGCGCCGAGATCACCGACCAGCTCTGGGCCGCCGCCACCGACATCGGCTTCTTCCAGCTTTCCGGCCACGGCATCCCGCAGCAGCAGATCGACGACGTCTTCGCCCGCACCGCAGCCCTTTTCGCCCTCCCCGAACCGGTCAAGGGGCAATACCCGCTGGTCAAGGCGAACAATGCGGGCTGGGAGAGCCTGAGCCAGGTGCGGCCCTCCATCGGCGTCCCGGACCAGAAGGAGTCCTACCAGGTCACCCGGCCGCACATGGCCGACCTGTGGCCCGCCGAGGACGAACTCCCCGGATTCCCTTCCGCCATCCTCGATTTCGAACACCGCTGCTGGAGCGTGGCCATGCGGGTGCTGTCCTGCTTCGCCGACCGCCTCGGCTTCCCCCGCGACCACTTCACCGCCGCCCACGACCCGGACTCCGCGCACTACCAGTCCACGCTCCGGCTCCTGCACTACTTCGCCGTCCCCGAGGAACTGCGCGAGGTCCCCGGCCGCTGGCGCGCGGGCGCGCACACCGACTTCGACTGCCTCACCCTGCTTTTCCAACGCGACGGCCAGGGCGGCCTGCAGGTCTGCCCCGGCAAGGAGATGGAGGATCAGCAGTGGACCTCCATCACCCCGTCCTCCGCGCTGATCACCTGCAATATCGGCGACATGCTCACCCGCTGGAGCGACGACCTGCTGCCGTCGAACTTCCACCGCGTGCGCGGCCCCGGCCCCGACGAATACCAAGGCGACCGCTACAGCATCGCCTACTTCGCCCAAGCCGACCGCGACGCGATCATCCAGGGCCCGCGCGGCGTCTACCCGCCCGTCACCGCCGCCGACTTCCTCACCCAGCGCGTGCAAGCCAACTACCGGCCGCAGCGGTAAGTTTCGAGGCAATACGAAGGGATTCACGATGACCGAACCGGACGGCGAGCTGCTCGGCCCGACCGTGCACCGCCAGCTGCGGCAGCTCGTCCTGTCCGGGGAACTCGAACCGGGCGCGCCGCTGAGCGTGCTCGCCCTCTCCGCCCGCCTGGGCGTCAGCCGCAGCCCGGTCCGGGAAGCCGTGCAGCAGCTCATCTCCGAGGGCCTGGCCGTCACGGTTCCCCACGCGGGCGCGCGGGTCGCCGTCGTCGACGACGAGCGCATCCGCGAGGTGCTCGCCGTGCGCGCGGTCCTCGACGGCCTCGCCGCCGCCTGCGCCGCCACCCGCCTCACCGAATCCGACCTCGGCAAACTCACCGCCATCCTCGCCACCCAGGAACGCTTCCTGCGCGACAACGCCGACCCGGCCCGCGACACCGAACTCGACCTGGAATTCCACACCTTCATCCGCGACCGGGCCGGAAATGCCACCCTCGCAAGCGAACTCGCCCGCCTCGAGGCCCAGGCCCACCTCTACCGCGGTGACCTGTGGACCCACCCCCGCAACCGCAACACGGCACTGCGCGAACATCGCCGGATCCTCGACGCCCTCGAATCCGGGCACGCGGCCGACGCCCGCGCCGCCGCCGAAGCTCACGTCTGCGGGCTCATCACCCGCTTGGACAGGCACTGATCAGGCTCGACCGACACCGCTCAAGACTGCGCGGCCCGATACGCCGGAGCCTTGCTCGACCCCGACGGCGTCAGCGTGCGCAACAGCGGCAGCGTGCGATGCGCCACCACCGTCGACAACACCACCACGCTGTGCGACCGCACCACCGAACTCGTCTTGTCGATACTCAGCAGCACCGTCTGCAACCCGGCATGCGAATCCGCGCCGATGCGGCACAGCACATCACCCGAACCGGTTGTCGCATACGCCTCGAGCACACCCGGGATCGCCTCCAGATCCGCGCTCACCGCCTCCAGCGCACCCTGCGCGATCTCCAGCGTCACGAACGCCTGCACATCGAAACCCGCTGCGGTGACATCGATCTGCGGATCATAGGAGGAGATCACCCCCGCCTCCTCCATGCGCGCGATCCGCGACTGCACGGTGGCGCGGGCCACCCGGGTGCGGCGGGACAGCTCGAGAATGCCCGCCTTCTGATACTCGTGCATGGCGGTGAGGATGGCCAGATCCAGCTCATCCAGCCGGGCGGGCGTGCGGGACATCGCGGAACCTCCGCTGGTGAGTCGAGCGGAAGCTCCGCTCGTGCGTTCGCTGCTATTCAAATTGTCCAGCACCCGGGCGCAGATGGTGGTGCAATTCACCAGAGTGTCCAGTCGAATTCGACGATATTGCCTAGTCCGGTGCCCTGGGTTTTTCTGAGCGCATGAGCATCGACGCAGGACACCAGAGCACCCGATCCGGCGACCTGCCCGGCGACGACGAATTACGCCGCCTCGTCGGCCTGGTGGACCACGATGCCGCCGCCGACCCGTTCCCCGTGCTGGGCTGGGACGCGGTGGTGTGGGCGGTCGGCAACGCCACCCAGACCGCGCACTTCCTGCAGTCCGCCTTCGGCATGCGGTTGGAGGCCTACTCGGGCCCCGAGACCGGCAATCGTGACCACAAGGCGTTCGTGCTGCGCAGCGGCGGCGCCCGATTCGTCGTCAAGGGTGCGGTGGATCCGGCCAGTCCGCTTGTCGCACACCACGATCGGCACGGGGACGGGGTGGTGGACATCGCACTCGAGGTCCCGGACGTGGACCGCTGCATCGCCCGGGCCCGCGCCGAGGGCGCCACCGTCCTCGTCGAACCCCACGACGAGACCGACGAATTCGGCACCGTCCGCACCGCCGCCATCGCCACCTACGGCGAAACCCGCCACACCCTCGTCGACCGCTCCCGCTACTACGGCCCGTACCTCCCCGGCTACATTCGGCGCGAATCCGCCTACGCCCCGCGCGCCGGGCAACCCAAGCGCATCTTCCAGGCCATCGACCACGTCGTCGGCAATGTGGAACTCGGCCGCATGGACGAATGGGTCGAGTTCTACCGGCGCGTCATGGGATTCCAGAACATGGCCGAATTCGTCGGCGACGACATCGCCACCGAATACTCCGCGCTCATGAGCAAGGTGGTGGCCAACGGCAACCACCGGGTGAAGTTCCCGCTCAACGAACCCGCGGTCAGCCGCAAGCGCTCCCAGATCGACGAATACCTCGAGTTCTATCAAGGCCCGGGCGTCCAGCACATCGCCCTCGCCACCGGCGACATCCTCACCGCCGTCGACGTATTGCGCCGCGAGGGCATCGAATTCCTCGACACCCCCGACAGCTACTACGAGGATCCCGAACTGCGCGAACGCATCGGCCACGTCCGCGTCCCCGTCGCCGAACTGCAACGCCGCGGCATCCTCGTCGACCGCGACGAGGACGGCTACCTGCTCCAGATCTTCTGCAAGCCCATCACCGACCGCCCCACCGTCTTCTTCGAACTCATCGAACGCCACGGCTCACTGGGTTTCGGCAAGGGCAACTTCAAAGCCCTGTTCCAGGCCATCGAACGCGAACAAGACGCACGCGGAAACCTCTGAACAGCAAAGCAGCACAAGACCAGTAGAGTTCACGCCATGCGAATGGCGTCGGCGATCATCACGGGGTTGAGCCTCGTGCTGCTGCTGTCAGCGTGTGGGGGGAAGAAGGACTCCAACGACGACCCGAGCTTCCGGCCGCCGCAGAAGGTGGCGACGCTCGGGCCGTTCGTCGGCGAATGCGGTCACCTCACCGACGACGAAGTGCGCGACCTGGGTGGCCTCAGCTCCCTCACCACCGTCTTCAAGAACTCCGTCGGCTGCAACTGGCAGGCCGGCGGCATCAGCTCCTCGAGCGTCACCTTCGCCTCCTACCGGGGCAGCCCGATCGACCGCGAGAAGGCGTGGGTGGCCAGCGTCGGCCGCACCCCGGACACCATCGACGTGGGCGGCCGCAAGGGCTTCCAGGCCCTCGACCCCAGCAACGCCGTCTGCGACCTCGCGGTCCAGCTCGACGACGACTTCTTCGAATGGTCCATCTCCTACGGCGTCTTCAACAGCGGCGGCAATCTCGGCAACCCGTGTGACCGCACCCGCAAGATGGCCGAACTGACCGTGCAGCGGCTCGGATGAGGGGGACCGGAATGGCACGGCGATCCAAGACCGCGATCATCCTCGCGGCGGTCGCGCTGACCGCCGGCCTCGCGGGCTGCGGCAAGACCGTCTCCGGCACCGCGCTCCCCGCGGGCGGCACCAGCGGAACCGGTGGCACCTCGCGCATCAACACCAACTTCGACAAGTTGCTGCGCGAGTGCACGGTGGTAGCCCAGGACGACATCGCCAAGTCGGTCGGCGACAACATGTATGTGGAGCCGTCCTTCAACGGCGCGGTCTGCATGTGGAATCTCACCGGCGGCACCGCGGGCAGCGGCATGGTCACCCTCAACTGGTACGAGCTCGGTTCGCTCGCCAACGAGAAGGCGAACAACGACCGTCTGAAATATGTGAGCAACGACATAACCGTGCAGGGTCGCCGCTCGGTGGAAACCCGTCGCCCCAACGATCCGGACTCGTGTGGCGTGAGCGCTCCGGCCGCCGACACCGGCATCGTGGGCTGGTGGGTCAACTACCGCAACGGATCTCAGCATGCGGACCCCTGCGATGCGGCCCGCAAGCTGGTCGAGTTGACGTTGAATCTGGCTCGATAAGCCCTCTACCAGCCGCGCTCGAGGGACCCTCTTTTGCCCCCCGTGGAGCTCGCGGGTATCGTTGACCGCTGTGCCCGGAGCATACGGGCAAGTTGATGTGCAGTACGTAGGCCAGCGAGAGCGGCCGACCGTTTCCGGCATGCCTTGAAAAAGGCCTCTGACCTGCACTCGACACGCCCGACCTCGTGGGGAAGAAATGCCGCGAGAACTGGGCGGAAAGCTCGAATGACAAAGACATGAAGTTCCAGACACCTGGTTACTAATAAGGAAAGCCGGTCTATGCCAACCATCAACCAGCTGGTCCGCAAGGGTCGCCGCGACAAGGTCGCCAAGACCAAGACTGCGGCCCTCAAGGGGAGCCCGCAGCGTCGTGGCGTGTGCACTCGCGTGTACACCACGACCCCGAAGAAGCCGAACTCCGCGCTGCGTAAGGTCGCGCGTGTTCGCCTGACCAGCGCGGTCGAGGTCACGGCTTACATCCCCGGTGAGGGCCACAACCTGCAGGAGCACTCGATGGTGCTCGTCCGCGGCGGTCGTGTGAAGGACCTCCCGGGTGTGCGCTACAAGATCATCCGCGGCTCGCTCGACACCCAGGGTGTCAAGAACCGCAAGCAGGCCCGCAGCCGCTACGGCGCCAAGAAGGAGAAGAGCTAATGCCGCGTAAGGGTCCCGCTCCCAAGCGTCCCCTGATCAACGACCCGGTCTACGGCTCCCCGCTGGTGACGCAGCTGGTCAACAAGATCCTGCTGGACGGCAAGAAGTCCACCGCCGAGCGCATCGTCTACGGTGCCCTCGAGCAGGCGCGTGAGAAGACCGGCACCGATCCGGTCGTCACCCTCAAGCGTGCGCTGGACAACGTCAAGCCCGCCCTCGAGGTGAAGCCCCGCCGCGTCGGTGGCGCCACCTACCAGGTTCCGGTCGAGGTTCGTCCGGGCCGCGCCAACACCCTGGCGCTGCGCTGGCTGGTCAACTACTCCCGCGCTCGTCGTGAGAAGACCATGGTCGAGCGTCTGGCCAACGAGCTGCTGGACGCCAGCAACGGCCTGGGCGCTTCGGTGAAGCGTCGTGAGGACACCCACAAGATGGCCGAGTCGAACCGGGCCTTCGCGCACTACCGCTGGTGACCTGTGGCCCGGCCCTCCGTTCGGAAGTGCCGGGAGACGAGTCACATGTCGGGCGCGACCGCCGAGCTGCTGCAAGCGAGGCACTAACGCGTCGCGCCCGACGTTGACACCGAGGGCTCTCGGAAGAACCCGAAGCCCATCCCGTTGAATCCCAACTAGCTACGAGCGGGGAAGTTTCCGTGGCACAGGAAGTGCTCACCGACCTGAACAAGGTCCGCAACATCGGCATCATGGCCCACATCGATGCGGGCAAGACCACCACCACCGAACGCATCCTGTTCTACACCGGTATCACCTACAAGATCGGTGAAGTTCACGATGGCGCCGCCACCATGGACTGGATGGCGCAGGAGCAGGAACGCGGCATCACCATCACGTCCGCCGCGACGACCTGTTACTGGAACGACAACCAGATCAACATCATCGACACCCCCGGCCACGTCGACTTCACCGTCGAGGTGGAGCGTTCGCTGCGCGTGCTCGATGGCGCCGTCGCGGTGTTCGACGGCAAGGAAGGCGTCGAGCCGCAGTCCGAGCAGGTGTGGCGTCAGGCCGACAAGTACGACGTGCCGCGTATCTGCTTCGTCAACAAGATGGACAAGCTGGGCGCTGACTTCTACTTCACCGTTCAGACCATCAAGGACCGTCTGGGCGCGAAGCCGCTGGTCATCCAGCTGCCGATCGGCGCCGAGGACACCTTCGAGGGCATCGTCGACCTGGTCGAGATGAACGCCAAGGTCTGGAAGGGCGAGACCAAGCTCGGCGAGCAGTACGAGGTCGTCGAGATCCCGGCCGATCTCAAGGATCAGGCCGACATGTACCGCCAGGAACTGCTCGAGACCGTCGCCGAGTCCGACGAGTCGCTGCTGGAGAAGTTCTTCGGTGGCGAGGAGCTCTCGGTCGAGGAGATCAAGGGCGCGATTCGCAAGATGACCGTCAACTCCGAGCTGTACCCGGTGCTGTGCGGCTCCGCGTTCAAGAACAAGGGCGTTCAGCCCATGCTCGACGCGGTCGTCGACTACCTGCCGTCGCCCCTGAACGTCGAGTCCGTGCAGGGCCACGTGCCCGGCAAGGAGGACGAGGTGCTGACCCGGAAGCCGTCCTCGGACGAGCCTTTCGCGGCGCTGGCGTTCAAGATCGCGACCCACCCGTTCTTCGGCAAGCTGACCTACGTCCGTGTGTACTCCGGCAAGGTCGACTCCGGCGCCCAGGTCATCAACGCGACCAAGGGCAAGAAGGAGCGTCTGGGCAAGCTGTTCCAGATGCACTCCAACAAGGAGAACCCGGTTCCCGAGGCCGTGGCCGGCCACATCTACGCGGTCATCGGTCTGAAGGACACCACCACGGGTGACACCCTGTGCGATCCGCAGAACCAGATCGTGCTGGAGTCCATGACCTTCCCGGATCCGGTCATCGAGGTGGCCATCGAGCCGAAGACGAAGGCCGACCAGGAGAAGCTGGGCACCGCGATCCAGAAGTTCGCGGAAGAGGACCCCACCTTCAACGTGAAGCTGGACCAGGAGACCGGCCAGACCGTCATCGGCGGCATGGGCGAGCTCCAGCTCGACATCTACGTCGACCGCATGAAGCGCGAGTTCAAGGTCGAGGCCAACATCGGTAAGCCGCAGGTGGCCTACCGTGAGACCATCACCAAGCCGGTCGACAAGTACGAGTACACCCACAAGAAGCAGACCGGTGGCTCGGGCCAGTTCGCCCGCGTGATCATCGCTCTGGCTCCGCTGGGCGAGACCGAGGACGGCGCTACCTACGAGTTCCAGAACAAGGTCACCGGTGGCCGCGTTCCTCGTGAGTACATCCCCTCGGTCGACGCGGGCATCCAGGACGCCATGCAGTACGGCGTGCTCGCCGGCTTCCCGCTGGTCAATGTCAGCGCTTCGCTGCTCGACGGCGCCTACCACGAGGTCGACTCCTCGGAAATGGCGTTCAAGATCGCGGGTGCGATGGCCCTCAAGGAAGCGGCCCGCAAGGCCGGTCCGGTGATCCTCGAGCCGCTGATGGCGGTCGAGGTCACCACGCCCGAGGATTACATGGGCGAAGTGATCGGCGACCTGAACTCCCGCCGTGGCCAGATCCAGGCCATGGAGGAACGCAGTGGTGCCCGTGTCGTCAAGGCGCTGGTTCCGCTCTCGGAGATGTTCGGCTACATCGGTGATCTGCGGTCGAAGACCCAGGGCCGAGCGAACTTCTCGATGGTGTTCAATTCGTACGCGGAGGTTCCGGCCAACGTGTCGAAGGAGATCATCGCCAAGGCGACCGGCGAGTAATTCGCTGTCGGGACCGGTTTGCGAGAATCGGTCCCGAGTGGTCGTCGATCGACCCCCAGTAATACAAACTGCACTGCTGCAAAAAGCACGCACTAACTAGTCCAGGAGGACAACAGTGGCGAAGGCGAAGTTCGAGCGGACGAAGCCCCACGTCAACATCGGCACCATTGGTCACGTCGACCACGGCAAGACCACGCTGACTGCCGCGATCACCAAGGTGCTGGCTGACACCTACCCGGACGTGAACGCTGCGTTCGCGTTCGACCAGATCGACAAGGCGCCGGAGGAGAAGGCTCGTGGTATCACGATCAACATCTCCCACGTCGAGTACCAGACCGAGAAGCGCCACTACGCGCACGTCGACGCCCCGGGCCACGCGGACTACATCAAGAACATGATCACCGGTGCCGCCCAGATGGACGGCGCGATCCTGGTCGTGGCCGCCACCGACGGCCCGATGCCGCAGACCCGTGAGCACGTGCTGCTCGCCCGTCAGGTCGGCGTGCCCTACATCCTGGTCGCGCTGAACAAGTCGGACATGGTCGACGACGAGGAAATCCTCGAGCTCGTCGAGATGGAGGTCCGCGAGCTGCTGGCTTCGCAGGAGTTCGACGAGGATGCCCCCGTCGTGCGCGTCTCCGGCCTGAAGGCGCTCGAGGGCGACCCGAAGTGGACCCAGTCGGTCCTGGACCTGATGAACGCCGTCGACGAGTCGATCCCGGACCCGGTCCGTGAGACCGACAAGCCGTTCCTGATGCCGATCGAGGACGTCTTCACGATCACCGGTCGTGGCACCGTCGTCACCGGTCGCATCGAGCGTGGTGTGATCAACGTGAACGAGGAAGTCGAGATCGTCGGCATCCGCGAGAAGTCGCAGAAGACCACCATCACCGGTGTCGAGATGTTCCGCAAGCTGCTGGACCAGGGCCAGGCGGGCGACAACGTCGGTCTGCTGGTTCGTGGTCTGAAGCGTGACGACGTCGAGCGTGGCCAGGTCGTCATCAAGCCGGGCACCACCACCCCGCACACCGAGTTCGAGGGCCAGGCGTACATCCTGTCGAAGGACGAGGGCGGCCGCCACACCCCGTTCTTCAACAACTACCGCCCGCAGTTCTACTTCCGTACCACGGACGTGACCGGCGTCGTGACCCTCCCCGAGGGCACCGAGATGGTCATGCCCGGCGACAACACCGAGATGAGCGTCAAGCTCATCCAGCCGGTCGCCATGGACGAGGGCCTGCGTTTCGCGATCCGTGAGGGTGGCCGCACCGTCGGTGCCGGTCGCGTCACCAAGATCATCAAGTGAGTCTCTGACTCATTGGTGATTCGCTGAATCGCTGTCAGACGGCGTCGCTCCGAAAGGAGCGGCGCCGTTTGCGTTTTCGCGATCCGGAATCGATTCCCAGTCGGTGACGGCGGTGCCGGACACCATGCCGTCGCTGCCGGGTAGCACGGTCAGCGGCCGATCGTCGCGATAGGTTTCGGCCATGCGGTGCGCGCGGGCGCGGTGCTCGTCGGTGATCTCGGGTTCGGGAGTGGTCGGGCGATCGTCGCGCTGCCGCGGCGATTCGTCCGGTGCCGGTTGTTCTTTCGTGCTCATAACGCAGACGTGCCCGGGCTCGCCGGGGGCAAACGTCAGCGCTGGGGTGCGGTGGCGACCGGGCCGGGTGCGGGGGTCGCGCCGAGCAGGCGGCCGGACTCGAAAGCCGCTGCGGCGGGCGGCAATTCGCCGGGACGGCCGCTGGCGATGACGCGGACGGTGCCGGTCCCCGCGGTGGGGCGGCCCAAAGCGTCCATGCGGCGCAGGGTTTGGCCCGCCACCGCCTCGGCGCTGTCGAAGACGCGGACGCCGGCGGGGAGGGCGGCGAGGATGTCGTCGAGGACGAGGGGGTAGTGGGTGCAGCCGAGCACGATGCCCTCGGTGTCGGCGGGGGTGCGGGCGGCCGCGTCGGCGATGGCCTCGGCGATGACGGGGAGGTCGCCGCGGTCGATGGCGTCGGCCAGGCCGTGGCAGGCGACGCCGGTGATATCGGCTTCGCCGCCGAAGCGGGCGATCAGGTCGGCCTGGTAGGCGCTGGCGGTGGTGGCCGCGGTGGCCCAGACCGCAACCTTCTGGCAAGCCGCGGCGGCGGGTTTGATCGCGGGCACGGTGCCGATCACCGGCACGCCGTCACCGACCATGGTCCGGACCTGCTCGAGCGCGGTCACGCTGGCCGTATTGCAGGGCAGCACAATGACTTCCGCGCCTTCGCGGAGCGCGAGGCGGGCCGTGTCCAGCACCCGGTCGACCACCCACTGCTCCGGTTTGGGCCCCCACGGCGCGCCGTCGGGATCGTTGAGCAGCAGCAGGTCGAGATCGGGCCGCAGCTTCCGCAACCAGGCGGCCGTGGGCAGCAGCCCCAGTCCGGAGTCGATGAGCGCGACGATCACACCAGCCACGGTAGACAAGACCCCCGCCCGACCGCGAACCGCGGGTCGAAACGGCAGGCGCGGGCCGTGATTACCGGGCGGTCGCTAGCCGACGTTCGCGCGCTGCTGGAGGTTGGCGGCGAGTTCGGCGCGGGCCTTCATGACCTTGCCGACCATGCTCGCCCCGACGACGGCGACCAGTTCGCCCGCGCGCAGGTAGTGGGCGAGGAATTTACGGCCCTTGTCCTCGACGAGGACGATCTCGTCGGCGAGCGCAGGAATGCCGAGGACCTGGATCTTCATGTCGTACTGGTCGCTCCACACGTACGGCACCTGGACCTCTGCGGCCGGTTCGCCGCCGAGCAGCGCGGCGGCCAGGATCTGGGCCTGTTCCCCCGCATTGGTCCAGTGTTCGACGCGCTTGTTGCGTCCGGTGGCGTGCGGCCAGGCCGCGACGTCGCCGACGGCCCAGACGCCGGGTACCGAGGTCTGCCCGGTCTCGTCGGTGAGGACGCCGCCGCCGTCGGCCGGTGCGGCCAGCGGGATGCCGGAGTCGGCCAGCCAGTCGGTGACGGGCAGTGACCCGATACCGATGACCACCAGGTCCGCGTCGAGCACGCTGCCGTCGGCCAGCCGCACGCCGCTGACCGAGTCGCCCTCGGTGACAAGCGATTCCATGCCGATGCCGCACCGCAGCGTGACACCCTCCGCCTCGTGCAGCCGGGTCACCAGCGCCCCGACCTCCGCGCCGAGCGCGGCGAACAGGGGCGTGGGCTGGGGTTCGACAATGGTCACGTCCAGGCCGATCGCCCGGAAGCTCGCCGCGAGTTCGCATCCGATGAACCCCGCGCCGACGATCACGGCGTTGCGGGCATTGCCGACGTGCGAGCGCAGCCCGGCGGCGTCCGCGTGCGAGCGCAGCACGTGCACCCCGGAGACCTCGGGCAGGCCGGGGATCCGGCGCGGCCGCAATCCGGTGGCGATCACCAGCGCGTCGTATTCGAGTGCCGTGCCGTCGGACAGCCGGACCGTCCGGGCAGCCGTGTCGACCCCGGTGGCGGCGACGCCGAGCCGCAGCCGGATGTCGTGTTCGGCGTAGAACTCCGCGGGCCGCAGCGCGGTGTCGTCGATGTCGCCGCGCATGTACTGCTTGGACAGCGGAGGCCGGTCGTAGGGCGCTTTGTTCTCGTCGCCGAGCAGCGTGAGCTCGCCGGTGTAACCCCCACGTCGCAGCTCTTCGGCGGTGCGCAGGCCCGCGAGGCCAGCCCCAACAATTAGAACGCGTTCTACCGACGACGACATAGGGCAACCATAGCGGTCCGGCCCCGCGCGCACCGCTGTGTCGCCTGTCACACCCGAACTGCGGCCGAAGCGTGGCCGGTCATTGATTGATCGGGCGGTCAATCAGGAATACAACGGAAGCAGAACATATTCCCTCGCCTTTCAAAGGAGGCATTCCATGTTCACCGTGAGTCGCGCGGAGCAGGCCGTCACCGTCGTGCTCGGCGCAGTCGCCGCGCTGTCCCCGATCTGGGTCTCGCACAGCACCCACGCACTCTGGACCCTGGTGGTCCTGGGCGTGCTGATCGCACTCGCGGGCCTGTCGCAGATCACCGATCGGGCCGCCGGCTGGACCGGCCGCGCGCTCGGCGTGCTGGGCGTCCTGATGTTCATCTCCCCCTGGGTGATGAACTTCCACTCCTACAGCAACGCCTCGTGGGTTGCCTGGATCGTGGGTGCGTTGACGGTAGTGGTCGCCTTGGCCGAGATGCCCGAGGTCTCGGGTCGTTTCGGGGCGGCGGCGCACTGACCGCTTCGCGGCGCCGGCCTCGGTTCCTCCCGGTAATCGGGTGATGAATCGAGGTCGGCGCATACGCGGGGATATGCTTGTCGTCTACGTCCGCCCAGCCGGTGGCGGTCGCCTCCGCTTCGAAGCGTGAGGAGGAATGCGAGCAGTGCCCACACCAGCAAATGCGGGACCCGCACCTCGCCGGGTGGGGCGTCGGCGCAGCAAGAAGGTCGACGGGGACGCTCGCCAGCTCATTCTCGATGCCGCCGAAAGTCTGTTCGCGGCCAATGGATTCGACGCGACGCCCACGGCATCCATCGCCGACGCGGCCGGGGTGCCCAAGGGCCTGGTCTTCTATTACTTCCCCACCAAGGGCGCGATTCTGTCGGCGCTGATGGATGAGCGTGTCCCGCCCGAGCCGATCGATGACATCGATTCGGTGGTGGTGCCGGGTGATCCGGCCAAGAGCCTGGTCAATATGGACGCGGCACTGAATCTGCGCGACAACCGCTCCTCGGTACTGCGCGTGATCATGTGGCGCGAGGCCGATACCCATCCGGATGTGCGGAAGCAGTTGCGCCGCATGCGCGATCAGTTGCTGGAGACGACGGCCCGGATTCTGGCGGCGAGTGCGCCGGGTCCGGTGCAGCCGGGCACGCTGCGGGCCTGCGCGGCGGCCTGGGTGTCGGCGATGCTGGCCATCTCGAGCACGGATCGGCTGCATGCCCTGGACGGGGTGCCGCTGCCGACGGCCGACGAGATCATGAATGTGGCCCAGGTGGTCGCGGCGGGCATGAGCCATATGGGCTGAGCGCCGCTGCTGTTTGCTGGCGTGTCGCTGTTTCTTCTTCGGGACTCCCGAACGACACTCGTTGTGGGGCAAGCGTGTGATTCCCACTGCGAGTTCGTGGAGGAAACTGGTGAAGGCTGAGTGGTTGCTACGCGCGTTCGGAATTGTCATGGCGGGTCTGGTGCTCGGCGGTACCGCCGTGGCGCGGGCGGATCCGATCTATCCGGCGCCGGATCCGGATCCCTTCTACGCGCAGACCGCCGATCTCGGCGACCGCGCCCCCGGCGAGGTGCTCGCGACGCGGCCCATGCCGCCCCTGGCGATGTTCCCCGAAACCACTGTCACGCTGGTGAAATTCCGCTCCACGAGCTCGGCGGGCGCGCCGATCGCCGCGGTCACCACCGTGCTCACCCCGCGTGAGCACGCACCGGACGGCCCGCTGCTTTCCTACCAGCACATCATCAATGGTCTCGGCGCGCAGTGCGCGGTATCGCGAGTGCTGTACACCGGTGACCCGAATCTGCAAGTGCGCGAAGCGGTCGCGTTGAATGTGGCGCTGCGCAAGGGCTGGTCGGTCGCGCTGCCGGATCACCTGGGCCCCAATTTCGCCTACGGCGCAGCCAAATTGGGTGGTCAGATCACCTTGGACGGCATTCGCGCGGTCAAGCGGCTGCCCGAATTGGGGGTGGGCAACAGTCCGGTGGCGATGGCTGGCTATTCCGGTGGTGGCATGGCCACGGCCTGGGCGGCCGCACTCGCGCCCCGCTACGCACCGGAATTGACCATCGCGGGCGCGGCAACCGGCGGCGTGCCGATGAATCTGCGCAAGATGGTGAACGCGCTGGGCCTGCAACCGCATCCGGCGTTCGGGCTGGCCATGGCGGCGGCTATCGGGCTGGAGCGCGAGTATCCGGATCGGCTGCCGATCAGCACGCAGATGAACGCGGCGGGCCTGGCCGCGCGCGATGCCATGGCCAATGGATGAAGTACGCGGACGCGTTGACGCCGATGGCGACCAGCCAGATGCAGGCCAGGTGCACCTTCTGCGGCAGCTTGGTCCAGCCGAAGATCCACA